>NZ_LZSW01000057.1:0-265354 GCF_001665615.1 Mycobacterium sp. 852014-52144_SCH5372336 | reverse complement strand
CTCATCAGGGCGATGCGCCCGACGGCGATCATCGCGTCGTGTTGACGCTGGGCCAGACTGCGGTGGTCGTTGTCGATCTGAGCCTGTGTCGGGGTTCCCGATGTGCAGGGTTCGGGATCGTCGGGATTGCACATACCCGGTGCGGCGTACTTGGCGAAGATCGCTTCCCACACCGCCCACGCTTCGGGGGTCAAAGTTGCGAAGATGTCAATCATCCCGTCGGAGCGCTGTTTTTTCTTGGTGACCCCGCGCTTGCGGGCGCGCTCGGCGTCATCGGGTTCGGGCCCGTCCTGATCGAGCAAGAACAGCGTCAGATCGGCGCTGTCCTTGAGTTCCTTGGGACCCACGCCGACCGCCGTGCGGACCAGGTCGACCTCGAACTGCTCCCTGGTGGCCGCATCCACCCAGCCCGGCAACCTGTCAACGGCCTTGCGGATGACCTCCACGTGCTCGCCGTTGATCAGTCCGTGAGATTGCGCGACCGCCGTCGCGGGCAACGCCGGCGGCAGCGACGGTCCGGTCAACGATTGACGGGGCGCCAGCAGGGCAGCTTCGGTCAGACGCCGGTTGGCCTCGGTGGTCGAGATCCGCCAGCGGACCCTCAACACCTCTTTCCACGATTTGGCACCCATCTGTTGCGGCGTCGCCTCGGTCTGCAGGCGGGCGAGCAAGCGGTGACTCATCGCGGGGAACTGGCAGCCGAGACCTTCGAGCTCATCAAGTGCGGTGACCAGATCGGGGCGGGTCAGCAAGTCGACCTCACAGGCGGCCACCTTCTCGTAGGCGGCACGCAACGCGGTGATCGCGTCCTGCAGGTCGCTTCCCGACATACCTCGAACATACATTCGACCACTGACAAAACAGGCCTGCAGAACGGTCGCGCGATTGATCAGCACCCGAGGTCGACGGTTACGCACTCTCGCTGGGGCGCGACCGTGCGCGAAGTGACGAATTTCCGCGGCGTGTCGGGTGCAGACGCGCACCGTCGCGGGAATGGGGAGGGCCGGATACGGCGATCACGTCCTGGTAGTGACCGAGGAGTTCGTCGCAGATCGCCGGCCAGGTGCGGGTCAGCACGCTGCGGCGCGCAGCGATTGAATACCGGTGCCGCTCGGCGATCAGATGCTCGACGGAATCGGGCAGGCGGGCCTCGAACTCGTCGACCGCCAGCAGCAATCCGGTGCGATAGGGGACGACGAGATCTCGCGGACCACCAGCGTCCGGGGCGATGACCGGCAGGCCCGACGCCATCGCTTCCTGCACGGCCTGGCAGAAGGTCTCGTGCTCGCCGGGATGCACGAACACATCCATGCTCGCGTACGCCGCGGCCAGTTCCCCGCCGTACAGGGCGCCGGTGAAAACCGCTGAGGGAAGAAGGCTTTGAAGCTTGGTGCGGTCGATACCGTCGCCGACGACGACCAGCTGCATATCGTCACGGCGTGCGAGCACCGCCAGCCGTTCGAGGTGCTTTTCCGGCGCGAGGCGACCGACGAACCCGACGATCGGCTTACCGTCGGGCGACCACCGCCGCCGCAGCGCGTCGTCGCGCGCCGACGGCACAAAACCGGTGATGTCCACACCCCGTGCCCACTTGTGCACACGCGGAATACCGTGCGCCGTCAGGTCTTCCATCGCGGCGGTGGACGGTGCGAGATTCCGGTCGGCTCGACTGTGCAGATGCCGTGTCCACGCCCACGCGGCGCGGGAGGCGAAGCCGACACCATAGCTCTCGGCGAATCCGGCGACGTCGGTCTGGAATACGGCCACGGTCGGGATACCGAGGTGGCGCGCGGCGTGCAGGCCGCCGTACCCGAGCAATGCAGGTGACGCCAAGTGCACGATGTCGGGATCGAAACCCCGTAGCACACCGACGATCCGGGGCCTGGGTACGCCGAGGGGCAGCGAGGTGATCTTCGGAAACATCCGCGAGGGCACGCGGTGAACGCGGACGCCGTCGTGCACGCGTTCGGCGGGCGGTTCACCGCGCGGTGTGTCGGGAGCGATGACAAGGGCTTCATGTCCGGTGCGGCGCAGATGCTCGATCACCCGCAGGACCGAGTTGGTGACGCCGTTGATATTCGGGAGGAACGATTCTGCGACGATTGCCACGCGCACGACCGAATAGTCTCAGCGCAGCCTGTCGCCAAGGTTGCGCCCAGGAATATGGCACGCGAAAAGCTGGTGCGCCAACGGGTGCTGCGGCGCGCTCACGTCGAGTATCGTGCGCACCAGAGAAAGGGCGGTTGACATGCGGTTCTCGCGGGCACTGGTGGTTTTGACGCTCACTGTGCTGCTCGCCGCCGTCGGCTGCACCAACCATGTCGCCGGCACCGCCAAACGCGATCCCGCCCAGGCCCCGCTGAAGGTCAGCGAAGACGGTTTCGGAGTGGTGGCCGGATTCGACGACGCACCGGTCAGAATCGAGATCTTCACCGAGCCGCAATGCACCCATTGCGCGGATCTACAAGCCGATTTCGGCGATCAGCTCGCCTACTACATCGGGGTCGGCCAACTCAACGTCACGTACCGGCCGCTGATCTTCCTGGACGAGGCGACCGACGGCCACTCGTCGCGGGTGAGCAACGCGCTGTTCCTCGCCACCGGAAGCGGCGCGACCGGCACCCAGTTCCAGAGGTTCGTCGAAGAGCTTTGGGCCAACCAGGATCCGGGCGGACAGGGCCCGAGCGACGAGGAGATGGCCGACATGGCCAGCGTGGCTGGCATGCCCGACAAGGCCGTCAAGCGGGTTGCCAGCGGCGGATCCGCGGTGAACATCGCCGAGATGGACGAGAGCAACTTCGGCTTCCTGTTCGATGTCGATCCCTTGGCCACCGGCACGCCGACCGTCTATGACCTCGTCACCGGCGAGAAGGTCGACATCTACGACAACGACTGGCTCGACAAGCTGATCCAGTCCTGATCGATCAGCTTGCGCTCGACAGCTCGGCTTCCCGATCCGACGTCAGACGCGGTGAGGTCCTGCGCTCGATCAGCGTCACACCGGCCAGTGCGGCACTGGCGATGAGCCAGCCGACGACGGCGATCGAACTCGCCGGGATGATCGCCAAGGCCGCGTTGCGGTGCTGCACGCGAACGAGATCCGGGTTGTTCGTGTCGTATTCGACGTAGATGTTCATCCCCGTCTCGAGCTCCGACGGATAGAGCACACCGAGTTCGGGACGGTAGGTGACGCGGTCGGGGGTGACGAACTCGATCGTCGACCGCCGGGGTCCGGCGTCGAGCACCTCGGCGGCGGCGACGCCCATGTGCCGCTCGATCTGGCGGTCATTGCGCCACGCGCCCAACACCATCAGCACCGACTGCAGGGTCACCAGGCATGCCGCGATCACGATGCCGACGCGGATCCGGCGAAACACCCGCTGACGGCGCGACTCGTCCGGGTCGGCGGTCAGCCGTGGCAGGAACCTACGCGCCCACCGGATCGGTTTCCTCAAGCGGTCCACGGCCGTCCGCCTCAACCCGGTTCCGCTCACCGAAGCTGAATCGTTCGCTCCGCTCACAGGGCAGCCTTGATCGACGCGTGCAGCGCCCTCAGCGACGACCGGTCGGCCTTCACCTCCAGCACCCGCATCCCGTCGTGGGGTTCGTCGAGCGCCTCGGCCAGATCGTCGGCCTCGAGTTGTCGGCTCTCGACGTGGTACGCCCGGCACAACGCGCCCACGTCGACGTCGTGCGGGGTACCGAAGATCCGCGATGACACGTCGGAGAACCGCGGGTCGCCCTGTTCGAGCAGTTCGAAGATGCCGCCGCCGTTGTCGTTGGACACCACGATGGTCAGGTTGCGCGGCGTCGGCTCCGTCGGCCCGATCAATAACCCCGAGCTGTCGTGGACGAACGTCAGATCACCGAGCAGCGCGATCGTGCGGTTCGACCCGCTCCCGCCACCCGCCCGCTCGTGGGCAAGCGCGGCCCCGATCGCTGTCGACACCGTCCCGTCGATACCCGCCACACCGCGATTCGAGCGCACCTTGACCCCGTGGGTGTCCAGGCCGACCAACGCGGCGTCACGCACCGGGTTCGACGCGCCGAGCACCAACTGGTCACCGGGCCGAACGGCCTCGGCCACCGCGGCGGCCACGTGCAGGCCGGTCTTGAGCGGATGCGCGCGCAGTTGGGAGTGGACCGCCTCCATCGCGTGGCGGTGCACCTCGGCACACCTGGCGAGCCACGCGGGGTCCGGTGCGCCCGTGGTGACGGCGCGGGTGCCGGTGGCCTGCGAGTTGCCCGACACGTCGGGCCAGCGCGGACCCGTAGTCAGCGCATACACCGGCACCGACGGGTCGGCCAGCAGCGCCGAGACCGGCCGGTGCAGTGTCGGGCGGCCGAGCATGATGACCTGTTTTGGCCGCAGTAGCCGCAGCGCGAAGGGGTGCAGCGGGTTGTCGGCGGGTGGCGCGGTCGGTTCGGCGACGGTCGGCAGCGCGGCCAGATTCGGATGCTCGCCCGCGCCGTGCCCAGCGATCACGACGGTGTCGGGTGTTAGGTCGATGTCGAGCGGCTGGTCAAATGACACCGGCGGCGTGTACGTCCACGGCTTGCCGCCGGGCCTGCCCTGCGGCACGTAGGTCACCGTCTCGTCGGCATCGGGCACGAGCGGCTCCCGCAGCGGGATGTCGAACTGCACGGGGCCCGCATTAGCGGACCGAGAGCCCTTGGCCGCCACGAGAATCCGACATACCGCCGAACGCCATTGCGCGTTGAGCACGTCGAGGTGTTCCGGGGATTCCTCGGCCAGGCCGAGGCTGATCGACGCCCGGACCTGCGTGCCGAAATACCCCAGCTGCTCGAAGGTCTGGTTCGCGCCGGTGCCCAGAAGTTCATAGGGGCGGTTCGCGCTCAGCACGACCAGCGGCACCCGCGCGTAGTTCGCCTCGACCACCGCGGGTCCGAGGTTGGCCACCGCGGTCCCCGACGTCATCGCGATGCAGACCGGGGCGCGCTCGGCGATCGCCAACCCGATGGCCAGAAAGCCCGCCGTGCGCTCGTCGATGCGGACGTGCAGCCGGAGCCGTCCTGCGCGGTCGGCGTCCTGTAACGCGAAGGCCAGCGGGGCGTTGCGCGATCCGGGGCACAGCACGACGTCCCGTACGCCGCCGCGAATCAGTTCGTCGACGACCACGCGGGCCTGCGCGGTCGAGGGGTTCACCACTACAGCTTATCGGCGAAGAAATCGAGCGCCGCTTTGTTGATCGCCTCGGGATGCTCGAGGAAGCCGAGGTGGCCGGCGTCGGGAATCTCCAGGTAGCGGCCCTTCGGGATCGCGTCGGCGACCTCGCGGCTCAGGTGCGGGGGCAAGACCAGGTCGTCGGCGAACCCGATGACCAGTGTGGGCGCCGTAATACTTCGGTAAGCAGGCAGCCGGTTGCCCTGCGGCCGGACCTCGATCTGCGCGCGCCCGCCGGGTGTGGGCTTGGTGGGCCACATGACGAACATGTCGATCCAGTCGCGGACCTTGGCGTCGTCGTTGAGCGTCTTGGGCGAGAAGCTTTCCAGCAGGCGTAGTTTCGCGTCGTATTTGGTGGGCAGCACCATGTTGGAAGCGGCGAGCTCGCGCTCGGCGTCGCGGAAGAACTCGCGGGTGCGGTCCTCGCGGCCGCGGGTGGCCATCAGCACCGCCCGGTCGACCAGGTCGGGCCGGGCCACCATCAGTTCCTGGGCGATGTATGAGCCCATCGACACCGACACGATGCGCACCGGCGCCGCGTCGAGCTTCTCGATCAGCGCCGCCGTGTCGGCCACCATCGTCTCGGTGGTGAAGCCGGTGGCGTTCTCGGTGGCGCCCACCCCGCGGTTGTCGAACGTGATGCAGCGGTAACCGGCGCGCTGGAACTCGGGCACCTGATGCAGGTGCCAGGTTCGGCCCGCACCGCCGTGACCGGCGATGAACAGTACCGATGGGCCGCTACCGCGATCGTCGAAGGCCAAATTCACCCGAACGACGGTACTCAAGTCCGCGAGCCGAGGCCGGTCCGGGCCCTTCGGAAGATCGTGCATCATGCACGACATGCGCATAGCATGAACATCTGAACCCCTCGATGACTCCGAGGAGGAAGACAAATGAAGATCGCAATCAGCGGCGCCGGTGTCGCCGGACCCGCATTCGCCCACTGGATGGTGCGCGCCGGCCACGACGTCACCCTGATCGAGAAGGCGCCGGCCTTTCGCACCGGCGGCTATCTGATCGACTTCTGGGGCCTCGGCTACGCCATCACCCAGAAGATGGGTATCGAGGACGACCTCCATGCGGCCGGCTATCGCGTACGCGAACTGCGCATCGCCGACGACAACGGCCGGGCGTCGGCCCGGCTTCGGGTCGATCCCATGCGCCGCGCGTTGCGCGACCGCTACATCAGCCTGACCCGCGGCGACCTGGCGGCTGCGATCTATCGGACCGTCGGGCCCGACATCGAGACCGTCTACTCCGAGAGCATCACCGCACTCGACAACCGGGCCGACGGCGTTACGGTCGCGTTCGAGCACCGCCCACCACGGCAATTCGACATGGTGATCGGCGCGGACGGGTTGCACTCCAACGTCCGGGCGCTGGCCTTCGGACCGGATGCGCGTTATGAGCACTATCTCGGCTGCCAGGTCGCGGCGTGCGTGCTCGACGGTTACCGACCGTGCGACGATCTGGTGTACGTGACGCACAACGTGCCCGACCGTCAGATCGGCAGGTTCACATTGTGCGGTGACCGCACCCTGGTGCTGTTCATCTTCCGCTCGCCGACACCCACCCTGCCCACAGACCTCGATTCCTGTAAAGCGTTGCTGCGCAGGGAGTTCGCCGACACCGGTTGGGAGTCTGCGCGGATTCTCGAGGCCCTCGACGGCGTCGAAGACATCTATCTCGACGTGGTCAGCCAGATCCGCATGGACAAATGGTCGATCGGCCGCGTCGGGCTGATCGGCGACGCGGCGGCGTGTGTCTCGCTGTTGGCGGGCGAGGGCACCGGGTTGGCCATCGCCGAGGCTTACGTCCTCGCCGGTGAGCTGACCCGGGCGGGCGACGACATCGGGGCCGCGTTCGAAGCTTACGAGAACCGGTTGCGCGGCTTCATCGACGCCAAACAGGACGGCGCGCAACGTTTCATCTCCTTCTTCGCGACCCGGACCAAGCTCGGTATCTGGTTGCGCAACTTGACGGTACGCACCATCGACATTCCGCCGGTCGGGAACCTGGTGATGGGCCGGATCCTGCGCGACGACATCGTCCTGCCAGAATACGAGCTGCCCGATATGAAGCCGCGACGATGACACACGCCGGCACAGGGTCGAATACCGTTGCGGGACGGGAGGAAGCGGTGCCGTCGACCAACCGGGCCGTCGAGGCCAAACTGTCGGAACTCGAGCGCGCGACCCGCGGGCTACTCGCGCTGAACGTATCCGCGCTCGAGCAGATGGAGCAACGCATCGGGCTCGCGCCGCTGCGCGCGCTGCAGGCCCTGGAGCGGCTGGGCCCGAGCCTGGTCACGGGGTTGGGCGACGACCTAGGACTCCTGCCGTCCACCGCGAGCAGGCTCAGCGACCGCCTCGCCGATGCCGGTTACATCACCCGTCGGGTCGCTCCCACCAACCGCCGCGCCACGCTGCTCGAGTTGACCGACGCGGGACGCGCGGTGCTCGACGAGCTGATAAGGCTGCGCGTCGAGGCGTTCGGCCCGGTGATCCGGCACATGACCGAGGCGGACATCGCGGCGCTGATGCAGGGCGCGGGCGCCTTCACCGCTGCCTATCAGGAGCTGACCGAGCGGTCACAGGCCGACGGCCGCTGAGGCCGCGACGAACTACGCCGAATCCGCCGCTTCGGTGAACGCGACGACCGGGATGCGCCGCTTTCCGGCGCGCTTCTCGTAATCGGCGTAGTTCGGCACGAACTGTTTGGCCAGGCCGAACAGACGGTCCCGTTCGGCTCCGGTGACCTCCTCGCCGATGAAGGTGCCCCGGTAGCCACGCGCGGACAGCGTCACTCGCGGACTGGCTTTGACGTTGTGGAACCACGCGGGATGCCGGTCGCCGCCGTAGTTGGAGGCGATGACGATCACACGGCCGGCATCGGTGAAGTAGGTCAGCGGCGTGCTGCGCTGTTGGCCGGTCTTGGCGCCGGTGTGAGTCAGCAGCACCTCGGGCATCACCAACGACATCGACACGCGGCCGTTGGTCAGGTTGATCACCGCGCGGTCCAGCCGCCATCCGATGCGACGCAGAAACCACCGTGACGGCCCCAGCCCCATCAAACGCGCGCCCGCACGGATGAACGGTGTCGGCGGATCGGGTCGTACTTCAGGAATCCCCACGGGTGCGAGGGTATCGCCGACCGCTAACGCGCCGAGACCGCCTTCCCACGGACCCGTTGCACTGCGGCGGTCCACAGCAACGCCGCCGTCGGGACGAGCTGTCCCTGTTTGACGGTGTCGCGGCTCAGCAGCGCCGATGCCGTCGCCTTGGTGGCGGCCGACGCCTTCGACAGGTGCCCGGAGTCGTAGGGCGGCTGCGGGTCGTATTCGATGACGAGCTGCACCGCCTTGGCCTTCGCGTCACCGGCGATCTGCCCGTAGAGCCACAGGCCGAGGTCGATTCCGGCCGACACCCCGGCGGCGGTGACGATCTTGCCCTCGTGCACCACGCGTTCATCGGAGACCGTGTCGACGCCGAACGGCTTGAGCATCGGCAGCGCCAGCCAATGCGACGTCGCGCGGAGCCCGTCGAGCAGACCCGCCGCGGCGAGGATGACCGAACCCGAGCACACCGATGTCGTCCACGTCGACGTCTCGTGGGCCGTGCGCACCCAGTCGAGCACCTTCTCGTCGCGGGCGTGCTGGAAGCTCGACAGTCCCCCGGGGATCAGGATGATGTCGGGCGAGGGCGTCTCGTCGAACGAATGGGTGGCGCCGATGAGCAGCACGCCCGAGTCGGCCTCGATCGGTCCCGGTTCATGCCAGACGAACCGCACCTCGGCGCCCGGTAAGTTGCGCAACACCTCGTAGGGTCCGATGAAGTCGAGTGCGGTGTAGCCGGGGTACACCATGATGGCGATCTGGGTCATGGGTCGTCTCCTGTCTCAGGCAAAGGTCTTGCGATATTGGTCGGGTGAAATACCAAGTCGGCGAACGAAGTTGCGCCGAAGTGACTCGGCACTGCCGAACCCGCAACGCGCGGCGATGACGGAGACGGTGTCGTCGGTCTCCTCGAGCTGACGGCGCGCGGCTTCGGTGCGGATCCGCTCGACGTAGGCGCCTGGCGCCTCCCCCACCTCCTCGGTGAACAACCGGGTGAAGTGACGCGGGCTCATCGCCGCGCGGCGAGCCAACTCCGTGATGCTGTGCACGCCACCGGGTTCGGTCTCGATGGCCTCCTGCACCTCGCGGATGGGGGCTTTCTTGGCGCGTGGCATCCACACCGGTGCGGCGAACTGCGTCTGCCCTCCCGGCCTGCGCAGGTACATGACGAGCCAGCGCGCAACCGTCTGCGCGGCATCGGTGCCGTGGTCGTCCTCGACGAGCGACAGTGCGAGGTCGATGCCCGCGGTGACACCGGCCGCGGTCCATATCCCGTCGTTGCTGCGCACGAAGATCGGTTCGGGATCGACTGTCACCGTCGGATATTCACGCGCCAACTGTTCGGTGAAGGCCCAGTGCGTGGTGGCGGTACAGCCATCGAGCAGACCGGCCTCGGCGGCGAGGAACGCGCCGGTGCACACGGTGACGACCCGTCGGGAATTCTGCGCGACGGTCTGGATCCAGTTGACCAGGTCGAGGTTGGTCTTGGCGTCGTGAACCCCGATGCCGCCCGGAAGGACGAGGGTGTCGATCGGTTCGCGCGGGTCCGGTAGCGGTTGGGCGACGAGCGCGAGACCCGTGCCGGTGGTCGCGGGTTCGCCGTCGAGGGTCACCACCTTGGCGTCGTAGCCCTCGCGACCCTTGTCCTGCAGATATCGGGACGCTCCCGTGAACACCTCAAAGGGACCGACCAGGTCGAGAGCCTGTACACCGGCAAAACCGAGGATCACCACCGATCGCATGAACCCAGTGTTGGCCACCCGGTCGATGGCGTCTAGGCCAGGCACCCCACAGATCAGGACATCGACGGTCGGTGGATCACCACACCAGCGGGGCGAGGTGTTTGAGCGCGTAGGCGCGTACCGCGTCATCGTCGGTGACGTCGAGCGCCGGTGTGCGTACCTGGGCCAGCGATGCGGCCAGCCGGATGTGCAACTCGCTGACCGCCAGCAGGTCGTCGTCGGGCATCGTCGCGCCTGCGGCCCTCAGCGCCCGGGCCATGGCCGCGGAGGCGCTCTCGAGGAACTCCTGGGCCTCGTCGTACATGCCCGACATCGCCGACAGGTCGCCGTCGAGCCGCAGGAACCGACGCATGACCGGTTCGGCGGTCAGCAGCCGCAGGCCCTCACAGAAGGCTGCGACGGCAGCCTCTTTCGCGCCGGACTCGATGCCGACGGTCTGCAGGCGTGCCATCGCGAAATCGAATGTCTGCCTTCCGAGTTCGGTGATCAACACGTCGCGGCTGGGAAAGCGGCGATACAGCGTGCTGCGGCTGACACCGGCTTGGCGCGCGATGACGTCCATGCTCGCCCTGCCGACGCCGACGAGCGCCACCTCCTCGGCGGCCGCCTTGAGGATCGCGGCCTCCTGTTCGGTGCGGCTGTCGGTGTTGCGGAGCCGTCGCATCGGTTTAGGTTAGGCCTGCCGACCGGCCGGGCACGCCGCAGGCGGGGCGAACGAGTCCAGGCCGACCGAGCGGTGAAACCGGACCAGCTTCTCGTACTCCAGGCGGTTGCGCGCCAAGGGAATCAACGTCAGCTTCTCCGGAAGCACCCGCCACGCCAGCTGCAGCACGCGGGTGTACACCTCGAATTCCCGATCGTGGCGATCCTCCCAGCGGAACCCCGTCAGCTCACGGACACCGGGATGCATGATTCCGAACGAGCAGATCTTGACGATCCGGCCGACCACGGGTCGCGCGAGCAGCCACGGCGGGGTCAACGCGCGCCGCATGGCCGGTGGGAGCAACAGGGTGGGCAGCGGGAGCTTGGTTAGGTCATCGGTGACACGCCTGAGGAATTCGTTGTCGGCGAGTCGGGTTTCGACCATGGCGTCGTAGTACCGCACGGCTTCGCCGTAACTGGCGGGCAGTTTGGCGTTGTTGCCAGGGAGCTCGAGAGAGCGGAAGGCCTCGAGCAACTGCTCGTATGCGGCGTCCTTCTCGGCCGGGGTCATGGTGATGCCGGTGCACGGGGTGAACGAGTTCAGCACCATGAACATCCCGCTGACCGCGATCCAGTTCCACAGCCGCGGGTCGAGAGCGCTGTACCGCACGTCGGCGAAGCTCCCGTCCCCGCGGCCGCGGACCTCCCGGTGCATCCGCTTGAGCCGCTCCCCCTCGGCGGCGCGGTCGCACGGGTCGCCCCAGATCGCGAGGAACGCCGAGAACCCACTTCGCACCCCTCGATCGGCGAAGTTGGCCTCGAATCGACCGGTTTTGTCGACGGCCGCAGCCACCGGCACCAACGCGACCTCGTCGAATGCGGCCGCGCCGAAGAACCCGCCGAACGCGCTGCCGCTGTGTTTGCGGAACTCGCGCATGACCTTCGGGCGCACCTCGCCGCCGGCCTGATGGACATGGTGAGCTTCGGCCGTCTGCGTCATGTCGCCTCCGATACGCGTTGACACAAAGACTAGTGATTTGTGTCATCGTGTCAACGGGTGGCAGGCGCGCACCCTGTCGATCCACCATCGGCGACGCTCGGCAGGGGCGGCCAGCGCCGAAAGCCGCGCCGGATCGGGGACCACCGGACCGATCGAGAGATATCCGTCTTCCGGGGGAACGGGTTCGGCGACATCCTCGGCGAACAACCCGCCGGTGCCCAACCCGCAGGCGTGGCGCAGGTCCGGCAGCGCCGCGGCGGCCAGTAGCCCGCGGCCGATGCCGACCGCCGAGTCCAGCGCGCTGGAGACCACGACGGGGATGTCGATCTGCACGGCGATCGCGAGCAGCGCGCGCACCCCGCCCAGCGGTGCGACCTTGAGCACTGCGACATCGGCCGCCTTCTCCCGCACCACCCGCAGGGGGTCGGTGGCCTTGCGGATGCTTTCGTCGGCGGCGATCGGGACGTCGACGCGGCGGCGCAACTCGGCCAGTTCGGCCACCGTGGCGCACGGCTGTTCGAGGTATTCGAGCGGCCCGTCAGCGGTCAGCGCCGCCGCCGCAGCGACCGCTTCGTCGACGCTCCAGCCTCCGTTGGCGTCGACCCGCACCGTTGGAACGATCGCCCGCACCGCGTTGACCCGCGCCGTGTCGTCGGCCAAGGTCTGGCCCGGCTCGGCGACCTTGACCTTCGCGGTGCGCGCACCGGGGAAGCGCGCGAGCACCTCGGGCACCTGGGCGGCGTCGACGGCGGGCACGGTCGCGTTGATCGGGATCCGGTCGCGACGCGCCTGCGGCGGTGGCTCATAGGCCGCCTCCAGCGCCGATGCCAGCCAGTGCGCCGCCTCCGGCGGCTCGTATTCGGGGAACGCACCGAACTCGCCCCACCCGGCCGGGCCCTCGATCAGCGCCACTTCGCGGATCGTGATGCCGCGAAAGCGCACCCGCATCGGGAGCGCGACCACGTGCATACGGTCGAGGACGTCGTCGAGCTGCGGCATGCGCACCATCCTGCCGGTTGCGGACCGAGAGGTTTAGCGCTCGCGAATCCGGCTACCTTTCAGTTGCTTAACTAATTGTGATTCGTCATAGGAGCACATGGTGCAACTGAAGACATTGGTCCCCTCGGCGCTGGCGGTGACGGCGACGGCGGTTGCCGGCGGCCTGGCCAGTAAGGACTCGCAGTCCCTCTGGTACGCGAAGCTGCGAAAGCCACCGTATCAGCCACCGGCACAAGCCTTTCCGATCGTGTGGCCCATCCTGTACGCCGACATCGCCGTGACCTCGTCGGCAACGCTCGATGAGCTCGAGCGCCGAGGCCAGACCGAGGAACGTCGACGCTACCTCGCCGCTCTCGCGATCAACCTGGTGCTCAACGGCAGCTGGTCGTGGCTGTTCTTCAACCAGGGCAAGCTCGCCACGTCGGCGGTGGCGGCAGGCGCACTGACGCTCAGCAGCGCCGACCTCACCCGTCGTGCCGTGCAGGTGCGGGGCGCCAAGGCGGCGCCGCTGGCGTTGTATCCGCTGTGGTGTGCGTTCGCGACCGTGCTGTCGTCGCACATCTGGTTCCTGAACCGCCGATGATGCGGCTACTGGAGATCCCCCGCCAGGTCGCGGAGTCGGTGTTCTCGATGGTCGGGATCCGGGTGGGCACCGAGGAGCCGCACTATCTGGCCACAAAGCTGTCCGAGCAGGTGGAGATACGCCGATACGGCCCCCGGATCGCGGCCGAGACCACCGTGAGCGCCGACGAGGACCGCGCCAGAAACATCGGGTTCCGGCGCCTTGCCGGCTACATCTTCGGTGGCAACCACCGCGACGAGACGATCGCGATGACCGCCCCGGTCAGCCAGCAGGCGCGCGAGAAGATCGCGATGACGGCGCCGGTCGCACAGGCCCGCGACGGCGAGAACTCGACGATCCGCTTCTACATGCCGTCGAAGTGGACGATGGACACGTTGCCCACTCCGGACGACGACAAGGTGCGGTTGGTGGAGGTGCCGGGCGAAACGGTCGCGGTGCTGAGGTTCACCGGCGACCGCAGTCCGCGCGCGGTCGCCGAGCGCACGCGGGAGCTCTCGGCGACGCTGCGCGCCAACGGAATCGAGGCCGTAGGGCCGCCGCAGTCCTGGTTCTACGACCCGCCCTGGACGTTGCCGTTCCGTCGCCGCAACGAGATCGCGATCCCGGTGCGGCCCACCGATTAGACCGTCGCGCGGTCGCGGCCCTCCCAGTAGGGCTTGCGCAGCTCCTTCTTCAGGATCTTGCCCGTCGGATTGCGCGGCAACTCATCGGTGATGTCGACCGTCTTCGGGCACTTGTACGCCGCGAGCCGTTCCCGGCACCACGCGATGAGGTCTTCCGGCGCCACCGGATCCTCGACCGACACAACGGCCTTGACCACCTCGCCCCACTTCTCATCGGGCACGCCGATCACCGCGACGTCGGTGACGGCGGGATGTTCGGCGATGACGCGCTCGACCTCGATGGAGTAGATGTTCTCGCCGCCGGAGATGATCATGTCCTTGAGACGGTCCTCGACGAAGATGTAACCGTCCTCGTCGATGCGGCCGATGTCTCCGGTGCGGAACCAGCCGTCGTCGGTGATCGCTTCTGCCGTTGCCTCGGGCTTGTTGTGGTAGCCCTTCATCAGTTGCGGTGTGCGGAACCACAATTCACCCTGCTCACCGGCCGGTACGTCGTTCAGTGTGTCCGGGTCGACCACGCGAACCTCGGCGCCGGGGATCACCCGTCCCGCGCTGACCAGCCGGTCCTCGGGACCGGAGCGGTGGTCGTCGGGCAGCAGCTGGCTGATCACCCCGCATACCTCGGTCAGCCCGTACACCTGGATGAAGTCGGTGTCGGGCCAAGCCTGCAACGCCGCGCGCAGCAGCGGCAACGGCATCGGCGACGCACCGTACACGTAGGTCTTCAGTGCGCCGAACAGCTTGACCGCGTCCTCGCCGGACTCCAACACTTTGGCCAGCACCGCGGGCACCAAGAACGTTCGGTTGGCGCCGTTGAGGATTGCGCCGGCCAGCGCCGCGCCGTCGACCTCGCGTGTCATCACCGCCGGCACACCGTCGTGAATACTGAACTGCACGTAGGACGATCCGCCGACGTGGAAGAGCGGCATCGACACCATGCTCTTGTCGCCTTCGTCGAAGCCCCAGCCGTTGTGCGCGTTGATGGTGTGCGCGATCAGGTTGGCCTGTGTGATCTGCACACCCTTCGGGCGCCCCGTCGTCCCTGAGGAGTACATGATGATCGCGACGTCGTCGGGTTCTACATCGGCGCTGCGGTTGACCGGTGTCGCGTCGGTGAGCATCGCCTCGTACTCGTCACCGTCACCGCCCTCGGGCGTCACCTCGATGAGATGTTCGACGTGGGTGAGCTTGTCGCGGATCTTCTCGATCGTCGGCTTCAACTCCGTGCCCACGATCAACAGCTTGGCTCCCGAGTCGGTGAGCACGTAGTCGATCTCATCGGCGGCCAGCCGAAAGTTGATGATCGCGGTCGCGGCGCCCAGCGACGCTGCGGCGATGGTCAACTCGACGCAGGCCGGGTGGTTCTTGTCGAGGAAGGCCACCACGTCGCCGCGTTTGACGCCACGCTGCTGTAGTGCGCCCGCCAGGCGGCGAACCCGCTCGTTCCATTCCGACCATGTCCAGCTGCGGTCGAGGAAGGTCATCGCCTCGGCGTCGGGTTTGGTTTCGGCCCAATGCGCGAGCCGTTCGTCGAGAAATCGCGGGTCTTGCAGGTCAGACATGGGCGAAGCCTAGCGACCGTCGCGGTCTGATCAGGCGCCTTTCCGGTAAACCTGCCGTCCGGCAAGGTATGTGGCTTGAACCTCGAGGTCGGCGATGTCCTCGGCTGCCACCGAGCGCGGATCGGCCGACAGCACCACCATGTCGGCATACTTGCCCACCTCCAGCGATCCGACCACATCGTCGGCGAACAACTGGTAGGCCGCATCCACCGTCTGTGCGCGGATCGCCTGCTCGACGGAGATGCGCTGCTCCGGGCCGATCACCCGCCCGCTGGGCGCCGTGCGGGTGGCCGCGACGCTGATGTTGCGCAGGGGTTCCTCCGGGGTGACCGGCGGATCGTTGTGCAGCGAAATCCGCATACCCGTGGCGACCGCGGATCCGCATGGCATCCAACGGCTTCCGTGTTCGGCACCGAACAGCCCGTCGACGATGATGTCGCCCCAGTAGTGGATCTGGTCGACGAACACGCTGCAGACGACGCCGAGATCGTGTGCGCGTTGCAGCTGATCGTCACGGATGGCGCCGACGTGCTCGAGCCGCAGCCGGTGATCGTCGCGGGGCCAGCGCCGCAACGCTTCTTCGTACACGTCGAGGATGGTGTCGACACCGGCGTCACCGTGCACGTGGCACGCCATCGGCCACCCCTTGGGGAAGTAGGCGTGCACGATCTCGGTGAGTTGTTCGCGGGTGTAGTTGGCGTGCCCACACGATCCGGGCGCGACGCCGATGGTGCGCGTGGCGTCGGAGTCCAGGTACGGGAACGACAGGTCGATGTTGCCGATCCACGGCGACCCGTCCACCCAGATCTTGATGCCGACCTGACGGAGCAGGTCGTCGCCGTCGGCCGGTGCTGCGTCGGTGGACATCTCGGCATTGGAAATCTCGTAGAGCCGCAGTCGCACGCTCAATTCACCGCGCAGTGCTTCGATCACGGGCCGGAACACCGGGTCGAAGGCCATCTCCGAGCACGTGGTCAGCCCTGCCGCGTTGAGCCGCTGCAGTTCGGCGTGCAGCATCGCCGGGTAGGCGGCCGGATCGATCACGCCGGCCAGAAGGCTGAACACCGCGGCGGTCTCCTCGGCGGTGCCGTCGAGGTCACCGTGTTCGTCGCGACCGTACCGGGCGCCTTTGGGGTCGGGAGTGTCGCGAGTGAGACCGAAGCGTCGGGCGGCGGCAGTGTTGAAGTAAGCCTTGTGCCCGGAGTTGTGCACGATGACCAGCGGGTTGTCCGGTGCGACGTCGTCGAGCCAGGCCAACGTCGGATCCGGTAATCCCGCCTGCAGCAGCGGATCCCAGCCGTTGAGGTACGCGCCATCGGCGCCGCAATTGGCGACCTCGGCCCGGATCGCGGCAACGACGTCATCGGCATTGGGCAGGGTGACCGGTCGGATGTCGACCATCCGCTCCGACAGCACGATGGCCTCCATCAGCGGGTGGCCGTGCGCCTCGACGAATCCGGGCATCACGCAGCCGTCGACGTCGACAGTCTCGGTGTCGGGGCCGACCCAGCCGTCGATATCGCTGCGGCTACCGACCGCGACGATGCGGCCGTCGCTCACCGCAAGCGCCTCGGCGGTCGGCTGGTTGTCGTCGACCGTCAGGACGGTTCCGCGGATGGCCAGGTCAGCGGCAGGCATACGGCAATCTTCTCAGTCGCAGGAGAAGTCCGATGAAAAAATGTCGCGCCGCGTGTCGATTTCGGTGAAGGGTCGTTCGACGTAGTCATGAGGGGCACCCCACGACACGGCCGGCCCCTTCCCGACGAAAGGTGAAGAACAATGGCGCGATACATGCTGATCATGCGAGTCACCCCGGAGGCCGAGGCCGCGTTCGCCGAGGCCGATGTCGACTTCAGCGAGGTCATCGAGTCGATGGGCCGTTACAACGAGGAGCTGATCAAGGCCGGTGTGATGCTCGCGGGCGAGGGCCTGACCGGGCCGGAGGACGGCTTCGTCGTCGACTTCGTCTCCGATCCACCGGTGGTGACCGACGGCCCGTACACCGAGGCCAAGGAGTTGTTCAATGGCTTCTGGATCATCGACGTCTCCTCGAAGCAGGAGGCCAAGCAGTGGGCTCAGAAGTGCCCCCTGGGACCTGGCGTCAAGCTCGAGGTGCGGCTGGTCGGCGAGACCGACCAGTTCCCGCAAGACAATCCGTGGATCAAGAAGGAAATCCAGTGGAAGGCCGAGTTGGCCGAGAAGATCGCGGCGCAGGCACGGGCGGAGGCCGACAAGTTGGGCTGAACGGTCGCTAGGTGGCGCGGATCCGGATGGGTCCGCGCCACGTCGCGTTAGGGTCGAGCACCTCACCCTTCTGGGTGATCTCGACGTCACCGTCGCGGGCAAGGTCGCGAGCGGTCCCGCGGGCGTCGTCCATCAGCTCGCGCCAGTCGTCACCGCCGACGGCGCGGGCCGCGTCGGACGGGCAGATCGTCTTGTCCGGGCCGCGTTCACGGGCGAGGCTCAGGATCGTCTCGCGCAGCCGCTGCCTGGCATCGGTGCCCACCGGCCGAACCCTACGCGTTACGCGCCCGCGCAGACCCCGGAGTCGCGGATCACCCCTCCGCGGACGTTGGCCGTCGCGATGTCCGATAGCAGCCGGATGTGGCTGTCGCCGTTGCTTCAACGACGGGATCCGTCACCACACATGACTCGAAGAGGATGGACGTCAACTTATGACGATTGGGGAGGCCGTTACCGCACCTATCACCAACACGAGCGAGAGCTCTCGTTCATTCGAGTTTCGTAGACTGCTCGCCGTCAGCGAGAGCTCGTCGATGAACCGCTTCGCGCGGCGATTCCCGGGGACCTGGTGACTGGAACTGGAACACGTTCTAGTCTGATGGTCATGACTCAGGCTGCTGCTTCTTCGCGCGAGCGCTCATCAGGCGACCTGCTGCGCCATCCCATCCACTCCGGCCATCTCACCGTCGGGGCACTGAAGCGGAACAAGGACAAGCCGGTGCTGTTCCTCGGGGACACCACGCTCACCGGTGGACAGCTCGCCGAGCGGATCAGCCAGTACATTCAGGCGTTCGAGGCGCTGGGCGCGGGTTCGGGAACGGCCACCGGCCTGCTGTCGCTGAACCGGCCGGAAGTGCTGATGATCATCGGCGCCGGGCAGACCCAGGGCTACCGCCGCACCGCACTACACCCTCTCGGCTCTCTGGACGACCACGCGTATGTGTTGAACGACGCCGGGGTCACGTCGCTGATCATCGACCCGAACCCGATGTTCGTCGAGCGGGCGCAGGGACTGCTGGAGAAGGTGCCCACGCTCAAGCAGGTGTTGACGATCGGTCCGGTGCCTGCCGAGTTGGAGGGCGTCGGCGTCGACCTGACCGCCGAGGCCGCCAAGTACTCGCCGCAGGCCTTGGTGGCGGCGGACCTGCCGCCCGATCACATCGGCGGCATGGCCTACACCGGCGGGACGACCGGTAAGCCCAAGGGCGTGATCGGCACCGTGCAGTCGATCACGACGATGACGACGATCCAGTTGGCCGAGTGGGAGTGGCCGGAACGCCCGAAGTTCTTGATGTGCACCCCGCTGTCGCATGCGGGTGCGGCGTTCTTCGTGCCGACGATCATCAAGGGCGGCGAGCTGGTCGTGCTGACCAAGTTCGACCCGGCCGAGGTGCTGCGGGTGATCGAGGAGCAGAAGATCACCGCGACGATGCTGGTGCCGTCGATGATCTACGCGTTGATGGACCACCCGGATTCGCGCACCCGCGACCTGTCGTCGTTGGAGACGGTGTACTACGGCGCCTCGGCGATGAACCCGGTGCGGCTGCGCGAGGCGATCGACCGGTTCGGCCCGATCTTCGCCCAGTACTACGGCCAGTCCGAGGCGCCGATGGTGATCACGTACCTGGCCAAGGGCGATCACGACGAGAAGCGGTTGACGTCCTGCGGGCGGCCGACGGTGTTTGCGCGGGTGGCGCTGTTGGACGGTGACGGCAACCCGGTGTCCCAGGGCGAGGTCGGCGAGATCTGCGTGTCCGGGCCGCTGGTGTCCGGTGGCTACTGGAACAAGCCGGAGGCGACGGCCGAGACGTTTCGCGACGGTTGGATGCACACCGGCGATCTGGCCCGCGAGGATGAGGACGGCTTCTATTACATCGTCGACCGGACCAAGGACATGATCGTGACCGGTGGGTTCAATGTGTTCCCCCGCGAGGTGGAAGACGTTGTGGCCGAGCACCCTTCGGTTGCCCAGGTGTGTGTGATCGGAACGCCCGACGAGAAGTGGGGCGAGGCGGTGACCGCTGTCGTGGTGCTGCGCCCCGAGGCCGACCGCTCCGAGGCGGCCGTCGCGCAGATGACCTCCGAGATCCAGGCGGCGGTCAAGGAGCGCAAGGGATCGGTGCAGTCACCCAAGCAGGTGATCGTCGTGGACTCGGTGCCGGTGACCGCGCTGGGCAAGCCGGACAAGAAGGCCGTGCGCGCGCAGTTCTGGGAGGGTTCTGAACGCGCTGTCGGCTAGCTTTTCTTGCTGCGAGCGACCCCTTTTGCCCGCGGGTTGACGGCGTGTCGGCGGGCAGACACGGTCGCTCGCGGGGGTTCGCTACGGAGTGACCACGAAATCTGCTCTGTCCCAGACGGCTTCGATGCGCGCGGCGTTGGGGTCGTCGACGGCGCGCACCCACGCCTCGGCCTGTTCGGGTGACTTACCGAACTCGACGTGGCGGGCGATGAGGCGACGACGGCGAACGTCGGGCGGGGCGTCGACGAACCAGACCTCGTCGAGCAGGGCGCGGATCGTCGGCCATGGGGGCTCGTCGTCGAGAAGGTAGTTGCCCTCCGTCACGATCAGGCGATGGTCGGGCATCACGGCGATGCTGCCGGCGATGGGCTGTTCGAGATCGCGGTGAAACGCCGGCGCGTAGACGGTCTCGTCGCCCTGTGCCCTGATGCGTTGCAGCAGAGCGAGATACCCGTAGGCATCGAACGTGTCGATGGCGCCTTTGCGGTCGAGGCGGCCGAGCCGCTGCAGTTCGGCGTCGGCGAGGTGGTAGCCGTCCATCGGCACGTAGACCGCATCGTCGACCGCGGTCGCGACCGCCTCGGCCAGTGTCGACTTGCCAGCGCCCGGCGCACCCGTGACGCCGAGAACGACGCGGGGCTGTCGGCGCCGCAGCGCGTCGAGGCGACTAGCCCAGGAGGGCATCGATTTCCGCGGCGAAGCGAGCAAGTCGCTCCTCTTCGCTCGGAATGCCCCGCTGCTCGTCGGCGGCCCGCTGCCAGCCCAGCCGCCACATCCGCGCGATCGCCCGATCCCCCAGCCCCGCGTACGGGTTGACGAGCGTGTGCGGGAATGCCTTGCGGCCTTCCCAATACGCTGTGACCAACCTGTGGGTCATACCTTCTAACTTTCCGTCGCGAGCTCGGCGAAAGCGCTGCGACACGCCGCAGGAAAACGTAGATTACGCGTCCCGAACTCCGGCGTGAGGCCCGCGTCGGCACAATGAACGCGTGAGCGACGTGCAGGCGACCGTCGACGCGGTGTGGCGCATGGAAGCGGCGAAAATCGTCGCGACTCTGACGTGCTCGGTCGGCGATGTCGGGCTCGCCGAAGACCTGGCCGCCGACGCGCTCGTCGACGCGCTCGAGCAGTGGCCGACGACGGGTGTACCGCGCAACGCCGGCGCATGGTTGACCACCGTTGCCAAACGCAAGGCCATCGACTTGTGGCGCCGTCAGGACAATCTCGACAGCAAATACGCCGCGATGGCTCGCGAGCTCGAAAGCCACGTCGAGGAATCGTGGGACCCCGACCGCATCGACGACGACGTGCTCCGGCTGATCTTCATCTCTGCGCATCCGGTGCTGCCGCGCGAAGGCCGTATCGCGTTGACATTGCGGGTCGTCGGCGGGCTTACGACCGAGGAGATCGCCCGCGCCTTCCTGACGTCCACCGCGACGGTCGCCGCGCGGATCACCCGCGCCAAGAAGGCCCTCGCGGCCGCGAACGTGCCGTTCGAGGTGCCGGATCGCTCGGAGTATCCGGAGCGGCTGTCGGCGGTGCTGAGCGTGATCTACCTGATCTACAACGAGGGATATTCGGCGTCGTTCGGTCAGCGCTGGATCCGCGACGAGTTGTGCACCGAGGCGCTTCGCCTCGGCCGGGTGCTGGCCGCGCTGGTGCCCGACGAACCGGAAGTCCACGGCCTGGTGGCGCTGATGGAGCTGCAGTCGTCGCGCTTCGCCGCCCGCACCGACGGCGACGGCAGGCCGATCCTGCTGGAGGACCAGAACCGGGCGAAATGGGATCGAGCGCAGATCCGACGCGGGGTGGCCGCGCTCGAGCGCGCCGCGAACACATTGCGGCGCAAGGGCGCTGGATGGGGCTCTTATGCGCTGCAGGCGGCGATCGCCGAGTGCCATGTCACCGCGCCCACCGCCGCCGACACCGACTGGCACCGCATCGTCGCGCTGTACGACGGGTTGGCTCGCGCGGCGCCGTCGCCGGTCGTCGAATTGAACAGGGCGGTGGCGGTGGCGATGGCCGACGGCCCCGAGGCAGGGCTGGAGATCGTCGACTCGTTGACTGGGTTGGAGGGCTCGTATCTGTTGCCGAGCGTGCGCGGCGAACTGCTCGCCCGGCTGGGCCGCGGCGCAGAGGCCGCCGGCGAATTCGACCGGGCAGCCGCCATGACCGACAACGAGCGGGAACGGGAAGTGCTGCGCGACAAGGCAAGTCGAGTTGGTCGGTAGCATCGGTGCCATGAGTGAGATCAACGCCGTCCTGTTCGACTTTTCGGGTACGTTGTTCCGGCTCGAGGAGGACGAGAGCTGGTTTCACGGGATGGAGGTCGACGACCGCGAGGTCGACGGCCACGTCCAGGCCGAGTTGATGCGCCGGATGACCGCGCCGACGGGCCAGCACGTCGAGATGACTCCGGAGGCTCACCGCGTATGGGTGAACCGCGATCTGGCCCCGCATCTCCATCGCGAGGCGTATCTGCACGTGCTGCGCGAGTCCGGGTTGGCCAACGAGCACGCCGAGTCGCTGTACGGGCTGTTGATCGATCCGATGAACTGGACTCCGTATCCCGACACCGCCGAGGTGCTGCAGGGTTTGCATCGCAGGCACATCAGGGCGGCGGTGGTGTCGAATATCGCCTTCGACGTGCGACCGGCGTTCGTCTCCCTCGGTGCGGCCGAATTCGTCGACGAGTTCGTGTTGTCCTTCGAAGTCGGCGCGGTCAAACCCGACCCGGCGATCTTCGAGATCGCGCTGGACCGGCTGGGCGCGGAAGCCGTGTCCGCGTTGATGATCGGGGACAGCGACGAGGCCGACGGTGGCGCCCGCGCGGTGGGCTGCCGGTTCGCCCTCGTCGATCCGCTGCCGACCACCGAGCGCCCGGACGGTCTGCGAACCGCGCTGTCCGGCCACGGCGTCGCGATCTGAGCGATAGCCTCACGGCATGGGCGATCGGATGACGCCCCCGCGGTGGCTCAAATACGCCAACAAGTTGGTGATGGTGCTGCTGCGCCTCGGGCTGCCGATCTCGCGGCACGAGTCGCCCGTGGTGTTGACGGTGCCGGGCCGTAGGACGGGCAAGCCGCGGTCGACGCCGATCACGCCGATGTTCGTCGACGGCGCCCGCTACGTCATCAACGGATGGCGCGGACTGGGTATTGGAGACCGGGACACCCGACGAGCTCGAGGGGATGGCGGGCCGCCTGCCGGTGTTCCGCGTCGATCCGATCACGTAGCGTTTGCGCCATGTCTGACATTCGCCTGCCGTGGTGGCTGAAGTACGTCAACAAGGTGATGATCGGCCTGCAGAAGCTCGGCATCCTCGGGGAGAAAGGACCCGTTGTGCTGTCCGTACCGGGACGCAAGACCGGCAAGATGCGGTCCACCCCGGTCACGCCGATGGAGGTCGACGGTCAGCGCTATGTGGTCGGCGGGGTACCCGGCTCCGACTGGGCCGCCAATGTCAGGGCGGCCGGTGAGGTCACGCTGCACATCGGCCGCCGCAGCGAACGTGTGCGGATGGTGGAGATGCCCGTCGACGAGGCGCGACCATTGTTGCGGGAGTTCCCGTCGAAGGTGCCCACCGGGGTCGACTTCATCAAGAGCGCCGGACTGGTCACCGGACCCGACCCCGACGAGTTCGAGGCGCTCGCCGGTCGCTGCCCGGTTTTCCGCATCGATAAGGTAACCCCGTGAGTGACAACCCCTTTGACCCGTCGTTGTGGCAGTCCATCGAGGGCGTCGAACTGACCGACATCACCTATCACCGCCACGTCGTCGACGGCGTTCCGCGGCCCACGGTGCGCGTCGCGTTCGACCGGCCCGAGGTGCGCAACGCGTTTCGGCCGCACACCGTCGACGAGCTGTACCGCGTCCTCGACCACGCGCGGATGTCATCGGACGTCGGTGTCGTGCTGCTGACCGGCAACGGGCCCTCGCCCAAGGACGGCGGATGGGCGTTCTGCTCCGGCGGGGATCAGCGGATCCGCGGCCGCAGCGGGTACCAGTACGCGTCGGGCGAGACCGCCGAGACCGTCGACCCGGCGCGCGCCGGGCGCCTGCACATCCTGGAGGTGCAGCGGCTGATCCGGTTCATGCCCAAACCGGTGATCTGTCTGGTCAACGGGTGGGCCGCCGGCGGCGGACACAGTTTGCACGCGGTGTGTGACCTGACGCTGGCCAGCCGCGAGCACGCCCGGTTCAAGCAGACCGACGCCGACGTCGGCAGCTTCGACGGCGGATACGGCAGCGCATATCTGGCCAAACAGGTCGGCCAGAAGTTCGCCCGCGAGATCTTCTTCCTGGGCCGCCCCTACACCGCCGAGCAGATGCACGCGATGGGTGCGGTCAACGCCGTTGTCGACCACGCCGAACTGGAGACCGTCGCTCTGCAGTGGGCTTCGGAGATCAACGGCAAGTCACCGCAGGCGATCCGGATGCTCAAGTACGCGTTCAACCTCACCGACGACGGTCTGGTCGGTCAGCAGCTGTTCGCCGGTGAGGCAACACGATTGGCGTACATGACCGACGAAGCAGTCGAGGGCCGCGACGCGTTCCTGGAGAAGCGCGACCCCGACTGGAGCGGCTTCCCGCGCTACTTTTAGGCGGCGGTTTGGGTGCACTAGCAATCGCTGAGCGACTGGTAGCGCACCGGAATCGCTACTCAGGTGCGACGGCGCCCGGCACCCGGTAGGCCCACGACTTCTTCTGCCGCTCGGCCATCTTCTCCAGGCACTGGTGATGCTTGCGGGCGTGGTAGGCCAGCGGAAAGTACGTCAGCCGGTCGGGAAGTACGCGGTAGGCGATGCGGATGGCCTTGTAGATGCGGTTGAGCTGGCGCTCCTCTTCGGGGCTCCAACTCACGCCGAGCTTGGTGCGCAGACGCGGGTCGAGCAACCCGACGATCGACAGGTAATTGAAGCGGAATGCGGGCCGCAGCATGGCTTTGATCAGCGGATAGAACACCTTCGGCACCGACGGGGGCAGCTCCATCGTGCCGGTGATCAAGTCGTCCATCAGCTTCCGGGCCTGCGGCGTGGCCTCGAGTTTGTCGATCATCGACTCGAAGTAGTCGGTCATCTCCTGATCGGTCTCGGGATAGTCGCGCATCGGCACATGCAACAGGCGCGCCAGTCGGCGGTTGTCGCGCAGCAGTTGGGTCTTCTCGTCGTCGGTGAAGTCCCGCCCGATCAACAAGCGAGCACCGTGGACGTTGACGATGTAGCCGGTGCAGATAACCCACTGGTACGCCTCGGGATTCAGGGCGCTGATCTGTTTGCCGGTCTCCGCGCTCTTCATCGTCATCGGCCGGTGCATGGCCCGGACCCGATTTCCTTCGGCCACGGCTTCGGTGCCGCCGTAGGTCCACCGCAGCACCGAGTCAATGGACCGGATCGCCCGTCCGCCCGGATCGCCGTGGAACGACGCGGAATAGCGGCCGGTGACCTCGGCGATGACGGGATGCATCGCCTGCATCATGAACGCCGCGCCCTCGAAGATCAGGAACGTCCAACGGCCCGTGTGCTCGGCGGTCAGCGAATCCGGCGGTACCAATTCGATCGGTTCGTCGTCGACAGACAGATCGATGTCCGAAGTGGCGGTCATGGGCGGCGTCCACCTCCATTTCAGGTCGTTCGGCGAGGCTAATATGACCGACAGGTCGCATTCAAGTCGCATAAGGGGCGTTGGTGAGCGTGAATATGCACAGGTCAGCACGGAGAAAGACGCCGCAGCAGCAGCGCTCTCGTGAGATGGTCGCAAAAATCGTCGAGACGACGGCCGGTCTGCTCCTCACCACCGATCCTGCCCAGGTGACGACGAACCTGATCGCCGACCGGGCGGGCGTCAGTAAAGGATCGATCTACCAGTACTTCGCCGATAAGGACGAGATCCTCGAAGCGGCCATCGAGCATCTCGCCCTCTCGCAGGCCCCGGCCATCGAGGAACGCCTCCGGGCCGTGACGCTCGCCCAGCCCGCCGAGGCGATGGCGGCCTCCATCGACTTCCTCATCGACGTCACGATCGCCAACCGCGGCCTGCTTCGGTACCTCGCCGAACGTCCGGACCACGTGCGCGCTTTCGAGAGCATTTCGGGTTTGAATGCCACGCTCGTGGCGATGTCGACGCTGCACATGAACCACTACCGCGACCAGTATCGCAACGAGCTGAGCCCAAAAGCGTTGGCGTGGTTGTTCTTCAACATGGCGGTGGCGACGACCCTGCGGTACATCGAGTCCGACGACCCGATCCGCCTGGACGAACTGCGCGCCGGGCTGAAGTTCGCGTCGTCGGGTCTGCTGGCCGCCGGCCGCAACTGAGCGATTTGTGCACGTTCTGGAGCGGTGAGCGCGCGTTTTCGTGCACAAGCCGCTCGCCTAGACTCACCGCTCGTGAGCAAGAGCCCGTTGCGGCGGTTGGCCGACCAACTCGTCCTGACCACCATGCGCCCGCCCGTGGTCCCCGAGTTGCTGCAGTACCAGCCCGGCCGCGACATCGTTGACCTGCGGGGTAAGCGCATCCTGCTCACGGGCGCGTCATCGGGGATCGGCGAGGCAGCCGCGGAGAAGTTCGCCCGCCGCGGCGCCACCGTCGTGGTGGCGGCACGCCGACAGGAGCTGCTGGACGCGCTGGTCGACCGGATCGCCGACGACGGCGGGGACGCCAGGGCACACGCCTGCGACCTGTCGGATCTCGACGCGGTCGACGGGCTGGTCGAACGTGTCGTCACTGAGCTCGGGGGCGTCGACATCCTGATCAACAATGCCGGCCGGTCGATCCGCAGACCGCTGGCCGAGTCGCTGGACCGTTGGCACGACGTCGAACGCACCATGGCGATCAACTACTACGGGCCGTTGCGACTGATCCGCGGCCTGGCGCCGGGCATGCGCGAGCGGCGCGACGGCCACATCATCAACGTGTCCACCTGGGGTGTGCTCAGCGAGTCGTCGCCGTTGTTCTCGGTGTACAACGCGTCGAAGGCGGCGCTGACCGCGGTGAGCCGAGTCATCGAAACCGAGTGGAGCGCTGACGGAGTGCACTCGACCACGCTGTTCTATCCGCTGGTGCGCACGCCGATGATCGCCCCCACTCGCGCCTACGACGGATTGCCGGGGCTGTCCTCCGACGAGGCCGCCGAGTGGATGGTCACGGCCGCCAAGACCCGGCCCGTGCGGATCGCGCCGCGGATGGCTGTCAGCGCCCAGGTGCTCAACAGCTTCGCACCCGCGGTCGTCGACGCCGTGATGAAACGGCAACGCCTACAACCGAACAAGTAAATGCCCCACCCCGACATCGCGACCGTCGCCGACATCGCACGCGTCTTCGGCGCCGAACGTCCGGACGCGGTCGCATTGATCGCCGGTGATCGCACCACGACGTTCGGTGACCTCGATACCCGGTCCAGCCGGGTAGCCCAGGCGCTGCGCGCGGCGGGTGTGGGGTTCGGCGACCGGGTCGCGTTCATCGAGAAGAACGGCATCGAGTTCTTCGAAGTCGCCTGTGCGCTGTCCAAACTCGGCGCGGTCGTGGTGCCGGTCAACTGGCGACTGGCACCACCTGAGATGCTGCACATCATCGACGACGCCGACGTAAAGGTGGTGATCGTCGGCGCCGACTTCTTCTGTCACGTCGAGGCGATCGAGGACCGGCTGACGGCACTGGTCGTCGCCGTCGGCGAGCACCCCCGGTGGCCGGAGTTCGATCGCTGGATGGGCGCCTATCCCGCCGACGACCCCTGCGTCGCAACGCAACCAGACGATGTCGCGTTTCTGATGTACACCTCCGGCACCACCGGAGCGCCCAAGGGCGTGATGCTGACCAACGACAACTACTTCTGCAAGGCCACCGGGATCGCCGACAAATGGCGCTTCGACGCCGACAGTGTGAGCCTGGCCGTGATGCCGATGTTTCACATGGCGGGCTCCGGCTGGGCACTGGTGGGTCTGTGCGAGGGCGCGCGCACGGTCGTGCTGCGCGACGTCGACCCGACCGCCATCCTCGAAGCCGTTGCACAGCACGGTATTACGAATATGCTGCTGGTGCCGGTGGTGATCCAGCGCCTACTGGAAACCCCGGGCGTCGAGCAGACGGACTTCTCGGCCCTGCGCGCCATCGTCTACGGCGCATCGCCGATCACCGACGACGTCCTGGTCCGGGCGCTGGAGCGGTTCAACTGCGATCTGCTGCAGGTGTACGGGCAGACCGAAACCACCGGATCCATCACCCAACTCGACCGTCACGACCCCGAACTGCTGCGCTCGTGCGGTAAGCCGTTCGGGTGGGTCGAGGTACGCATCGTCGACGACGCCGGCCGCGACGTCCCCACCGGGACCGTCGGCGAGCTGTGGACCCGCTCGCGCCAGAACATGCGCGGCTACTGGAACAACCCCGCTGCGACGGCCGCCACCGTCACCCCGGACGGCTGGTTGAAGACCGGCGACGCCGGCTACGTCGACGCCGAGGGTTATGTGTACCTGCACGACCGGGTCAAGGACATGATCGTGTCCGGCGGCGAGAACGTGTACCCGACCGAGATCGAGAACGTTCTGATGACACATCCGGACGTCGCCGACGTCGCGGTGATCGGCGTTCCGGACCCGACGTGGGGTGAGGCGGTGAAGGCGGTCGTGGTGCCCGCGGCGGGCTGCTTCCCCGGCGAGGCGGACCTCATCGCGTACGCCCGCGAGCGGCTGGCCGGGTTCAAGCTACCCAAGTCGGTGTCGTTCGCCGAGGACCTGCCCCGCACCCCTAGCGGCAAGATCCTCAAGCGTGCGCTGCGGGAACCCTATTGGGAAGGTGTCGGGCGGCGGATCGGCTGAGCGTGATAGACACGATGTCATGGAGATTCTGGCCAGCCGGATGCTCATTCGGCCGGCGGACTATCAGCGTTCCCTGACGTTCTACCGCGACGAGTTGGGGCTGGCGATCGCCCGCGACTACGGTGCGGGCACGGTTTTCTACGCCGGCCAGTCGTTGATCGAACTCGCCGGCCACGGTGGCCCGCGGGCGGGCGGCACGATGTGGCTTCAGGTGCGCGACGTGTACGCCACCGAGAAGGGACTGTCGGGCCGGGGTGTACCGATCGCGCGTGAGGCACGTGAGGAACCGTGGGGCCTGCATGAGATGCACATCGAGGATCCCGACGGCGTGCTGCTGATCTTCGTTCAGGTGCCCGAGACGCACCCGCTGCGCCGCGACACCCGGCGGTGACGCCCTAGAGTTCAGCGCGCGGGGGCCAGCGGCCAGCCGACCGAGGCCAACCGCGACGCAACCTGATGCATCTCTTCGGGATTCGGCTCCTGCGCGGTGACCTGGTGGATCGCCGCGCGGATGTCGGCTTCGGTGACGATGTCCGAGTTCGCGCTCCTGAGCACCGCCTGCGCGGCGCTGACCACTTCGTCCTCGGCGAGCGAGCGCTTCAGCAGCGCGAGCAGCGGGAAGTAATCCGTGGGCGGCACGCCCTCCGGATACCCGCGGCGCAGCCAGTTGAGCACGCTGTCCAGCACGGTGCGGTTCTCGGTCATGTTGTGGCGCAACTCATTTCTGCGGCATGAAGGGGAACAGGTCGATCCCCGTGTGGTGGATGATCGTGCCCCTGGTGATCCACAGCACCGCGGTGACGATCACCCATCCGACGAACACGAACAGACCGATGCCGAGGTATTTGCGGACCCGGTTGGGTGCGGTCACGGTGCCGTCGGCCGACTCGTCCCCGGCGCCGCTCGAAAAGGCCATCAAGCCGGTGGCGAACAACGCGGGCAGTCCCGCGCCCAGGACCAGCCCGACCACCAGTACCTTCAGAATGCTCTCGAGATAGGTCATCGATGTTCCTCCGCTACACCGTCGCCGGCGGCCTGACGGGCTCGGGCATTGCTTCCTCGATGGCGGCCCGCAGTTCGGCGGGGACCACGGAGTTGGTCGCACCGTCCCACTCGGCGTTGACGTTGGTGTGGTCGACCTTCTGCTGCTGAGCGCGCCACCACATGTAGAACGACAGGCCCACCAACACCAGGAAGATGAACCCGTCACCCGCGAGGCCCGATCCCGTGAGCGCCTCGACGCCATGGGCCAGCCAGAAGGACAGTGCGCCAACGAGTCCCGCGGCCGGCAGGGTGATCAGCCAGGCCACAGCCATCCGGCCCGCCACCGCCCAGCGGACTTCGGCGGCCGGCTTGCCGACGCCGCTGCCCAGGATCGAACCGGTGGCGACGTGGGTGGTGGACAACGCCATACCGGCGGCGCTCGAGCTGAGAATGATTGCGGCCGAGGATGCTTCGGCGGCGAAGCCCTGCGGTGACTGGATCTCCACCAGACCCTTGCCCAGGGTGCGGATGACGCGCCAGCCACCGAGGTAGGTGCCGAGCCCGATCGCGACCGCGCAGCTGAAGATGACCCAGAACGGCAGGCCGTTCTCCTTGACGTCGCCGCTCAGGTGCCCGGTGGTGATGAGCGCGAGCGCGATGACACCCATCGTCTTCTGCGCGTCGTTGGTGCCGTGCGACAGCGCGACCAGCGAGGCCGTCGCGACCTGGCCCCAGCGGAAGCCCTCCCGGCGGCGGCGCTCTGTCACCTTGCGGGTGATCCGGTACACCAGCCAGGTGCCGCAGGCGGCCACCAGGCACGCGATGAGCGGCGCGGCGATCGCGGGAATGAGCACCTTCTGGCTGATGCCGCTCCAGTTGACGCCTGCGGTGCCCATGGCGGCCAGGCCTGCGCCGATGAGCCCGCCGAACAGCGCGTGCGAGGAACTCGACGGGATGCCGAACAACCACGTCAGCAGGTTCCACAGGATGCCGCCGATCAACCCGGCGAAGATGATCGTCAAACCGGTCGACGCATCGATCGACGGCAGCAGGGCGCCGGTCTGGCCATCCTGGACGTTGAGCACCGAGGTGGTCACCGTGACCGCGACCTCGACCGACAGGAACGCGCCGACCAGGTTGAGGATGCCCGCCAACAGGACCGCGGTCTTGGGCTTGAGCGCACCGGTGGCGATCGACGTGGCCATCGCGTTGCCGGTGTCGTGGAAGCCGTTGGTGAAGTCGAAGGCCAGTGCGGTTGTGATCAACAGCACGAGGACGATCAACTCAGCGCTCACGGCGTTAATTCTGCGGCCATAGAGTTCGATTCACCTAATCTGCAACGCTCTTGGACCAGCGTGTCATCTGGCATTTCGCCTTCTCGGGCCATGTGTTCATCCATTGTTCACCCGCCGGCGGTCGAGCGTTTGCCGGCGACGCCGAACTCGTCTTGTCCGGTCGCGCACTAGCATCATCCAATCGGAAGTGGGTAGACCCGATGCGACACGCGGGAGGGCGCAGTGACGAAGTTTCTGGCCAAAATTGTCGCGTGGATCACAGCGGGATACCCCGAAGGGGTGCCCGGTCCGGACCGGGTGCCGTTGTTCTCGCTCCTGCGGCGGCGCCTCACCGAGGACGAGGTGCGAACCGTCGCCATGGAGCTCAAGCGGAACGGCGACTTCGACGACGCCGATATCGGAGTCCTCATCACCCAGATCACCGATGCGCTGCCGACGTCTGAGGATGTGGAGCGAGTTCGCCAACGATTGGCGGTCCGCGGCTGGCCCCTCGATGATCCACGCGACGGGGAGGGTGACCCATAGGCGTCCTGCGCGCGGTCGCGGTCGGGTCCGGTGCCGCGGCGTTGTCATTGCTGCCCGTCGTGCACGACATGCTGGCTGGCCGTGCCGCCGTGCTGCCGGTGCCTGCCGGAGACGATCGCGAATCATCTTTTCTGTCAGAGGCGTTGCGGTGCGGCGCGGAGATCGACGACGACGTGGCGGTGGTGGTGCCGACATCGGGTACTACCGGGACGCCCAAGGGTGCGATGCTGACCGCTGCCGCATTGACCGCCAGCGCCGAGTCGACACATCACCGGCTCGGCGGGCAGGGGCGCTGGCTGCTGGCATTGGCGGCCCATCACATCGCGGGGCTTCAGGTGCTGGTCCGCAGCGTCGTTGCAGGTACGACCCCGGTGGCCTTGGCGCCGACGTTCGATCCGGACGAATTGCCCTCTGCCGTCGACGCTTTGGGCCCCGGACGGCATTACGCCTCGCTGGTGGCCGTGCAACTCGACAAAGCTCTGCGCAACGAGAGGGCGGCCGACGCACTGGCCACGCTGGACGCCGTCCTGATCGGCGGGGGGCCGATGCCGGCGGGCCTGGCCGAACGTGCTGCCGCGGCGGGGATTTCGATCGTCCGCACCTACGGGATGAGCGAGACCGCAGGCGGATGCGTGTACGACGGTGTGCCGTTGGACGGTGTGCGGGTCCGGATTCGCGACAGCACGCGGCCGGTGACATCCGATGGGGGCCGAATCGTGTTGGGCGGCCGGACGCTTGCGAAGGGCTACCGCAACCCGGTTGACCCCGATCCCTTCGCCGATGCGGGCTGGTTTCGCACCGACGACGTGGGAGCCGTCGACTCCGAGGGCCGGTTGACGGTGCTCGGCCGGGTCGACGACGCGATCGGCAGCGGCGGGTTGACGATCATGCCGCAGATCGTGGAGGCCGCCCTTGCAACCCACGATGCGGTGGCCGAATGCGCGGTGTTCGGGGTGCCCGATGAGCGGCTGGGCCAGCGGGTGGCCGCGGCCGTCGTGCTCGCTACCGGACACGCCTGCCCGACGCCCGCCGAGCTGCGCGAGCATGTCACCGCGACCCTGGACGCCACCGCGGCACCGCGCGAGTTCCACGTCGTGGACCAAATACCGCGCCGCGGCATCGGCAAAGTCGACCGGCGCGCGCTGGCGGCCGAGTTCTCCAGTTAAGCCACAGGCTTGAGCGGGTCGTGACCGATCGTCATGAGCCTGTGCCGCCAGTTCTCCTGACCGGCCTTGGGCTCTAGGTCGACGCCGCGTTCGGCGTGGACGCGGTCGACGACCTTGCGCATCACGCGCACGTCCTCGTCGGTGAGGTCGACCGAGCGCTTCTGCAGGATCTCGAGCACGGCGCGGCCGGTCTCGGTGCCCGCCTGGTCGGGCATCTCTTCGGAGTCTTCAGTGGCCGACCGGGTGCGCAGCCAGTCCAGTAGTTCGCGGGACGTCATGTTGACCACGCGGTGGAATTCGTCCCACAGCGCGGCATCGACCTCGACGTGGTGTGCCATTGCACTCACCTCCGCCCGTTCGGCTACCCGGCGACCGACGGGGTTAACCCATTGCGCGGTCGAGCATGATGGACCCATGCGTCGCGAAGTCAACACGGTCGACGAGTTGCGAGCCGTCGTCGGGCGACCGGACCACTACGTCGCCAACAAGGTCAAGGACCGCCTGTCGCCGGTACAGCGCGACTGGCTTGCCCACTCGCCGCTCGGTTTCGTCGCGACGACGGATGCGCGCGGTCGAGTCGACGTGTCACCCAAGGGCGATCCGCCCGGCTTCGTGCACGTCATTGACGACACCGCGATCGCGATCCCCGAGCGGCCGGGCAACAAACGTGTCGACGGCTATCTCAACGTCCTGCAGAATCCGCATGTGGGCACGGTGTTCCTGATCCCCGGCCGTGGCGACACCCTGCGCATCAACGGCACCGCCACAATCGTCTCGGACGCCGATTATTTCGACGCGCTCGCGGTCAAGGGCAAGCGTCCGATCCTTGCGTTGGAGGTTGCGGTCGAAGAGGTGTTCTTCCACTGCGCCAAGGCTTTTCTGCGTTCGGAGACCTGGGACCCGTCGACGTGGAACCCATCGGCGCTGCCGAGCGTCGCGCAGCTACTCAAGGCGATCCGGCCCGAATGGACCCAGGCCAAACTCGACGAGTACTACAGCGAGGCCAACACCCGCACCCGGCTGTACTGATTTCGGTGTAGTCCGTCGCGGTGAATGCGACGAAACTACACCGAAATCACTCAGATCTGGGTGCGGCTCGGCGAATAGGGTGATGGAATGCCGACCAGTCGCAAGGAAATCGTGGCGGTCGCCGTCGGTGTGTTGCTGGTGGTCGCCGCGTTCGTGGTGCCGCATCTCGACCTGGGGATCGTCACGCCACTGATCAACGCGACGCCAGGGCGCCTACGCCAGTTCGCCGACACCGCGCCGATCTTCGGATGGTGGAACGCACACGTCGGGTGGGGCACGGTCCCCGCGGTCGTGATCGGCGCCGCGGTGGTGTGGTGGGGGCCGAAGGCCGCGCAACGGATGTCGTGGCGTGCGTTGCCGTGGGCGACATGGGTGACGGCGTGCGGATGGGCGTTCTCGCTGGCCATGATCGACGGTTGGCAGCGTGGTTTCGCCGGCAGGCTGGTCGCTCGCCACGAGTATCTGCGTCAGGTTCCCACCGTCACTGACATACCCCATGCGCTGCGCACATTCTCCGACAGAATCCTTGATTACCAACCGGATTCGTGGATCACCCATGTGTCGGGCCATCCCCCTGGGGCGCTGCTCAGCTTCGTCTGGCTTGACCGCATCGGCCTCGGTGGCGGCGCGTGGGCCGGCCTGCTGTGCCTGCTGGTGGGGTCCAGCGCCGCAGCCGCCATCCTCGTCGCGGTGCGCGCACTGTCGGGGGAAGCGACCGCGCGGCTGGCTGCCCCGTTCGTCGCCGTTGCGCCCACAGCGATCTGGATCGCGGTGTCGGCCGACGGCTACTTCGCGGGAGTCGCGGCGTGGGGTATCGCGCTGCTGGCGATCGCCGTCGGGGGCACCGCGAGATGGCCCGTCCTCGCTGCGGCAGGAGCCGGTCTGCTGCTGGGCTGGGGCGTGTTCCTCAACTACGGCCTGGTTCTGATGGCCTTACCCGCGCTCGCGGTGCTGATGTGCGCGACCGACTGGCGGGCCGCGGCCCGTGCCGCGGTTCCGGCGGTCGGGGTCGTCCTCGCCGTGGTGGCGGCCTTCGCGGTGATGGGGTTCTGGTGGTTCGACGGCTATCAGCTGGTGCAGGAACGCTATTGGCAGGGCATCGCCAACGACCGGCCGTTCCAGTACTGGGGGTGGGCGAACTTCGCCTCCGTCGTGTGCGCGATCGGCCTCGGCAGTGTGGCCGGTCTCGGCAGGGTGTTCGACATCGCGGCGATCCGGCGTCGGCCCGGCCTGCCCATGCTTCTTCTCGGCGCGCTGCTGGCGATCCTGTTCGCCGACCTGTCGATGCTGAGCAAGGCCGAGACCGAACGCATCTGGCTGCCGTTCACCGTCTGGCTGACCGCCGCCGGCGCACTGCTACCGCCGCGGTCACACCGCTGGTGGCTCGGCGTCAACGTGGTGGGCGCCCTGCTGCTCAACCACTTCATTCTGACGAATTGGTAACGGACGCTGGTCGCCACGCACATCCGTAGGACATTGCCGGGACCCTGGAACCGTGCAACCCGGCGCCGCCCGGGTGCAGCGGGTTATCCGCTGGCGTAGCCCGGCTGGTCGCTCTTGAACGTCCACGATGTTCGGGGTCGGCGCCGTCGTCTATGCCGTACGGCTGGCGACGGCCAGGAACTAAGCCAGCGTCAGGCTGGCGACCACCCGCTTGCCGATCGGATGGACGCGGGTTAACGCCAGGCCCGCGGTCTCGGCGACCTCGGCGGCGCAGTCGATGCCCACCGACGCCCACGGAAACCACGGGCCGACGACACGCGACGACTCGAGCCGGACCCAGCGGTTGCGCACACCCTGTGTCAGAGCCTCGAACTCGGCGATGCATCGACCGCCTCGGCGCAACAACTCCGCTGCCCTGTGCAGCATCCGGAACGGGTCGCCGCCGAGGCCCACGTTGCCGTCGGCCAGCAGCACGGTCTGCCACCGCCCGGTCGCGGGCAGCTGCCCGAACACGTCGCGGCGCAGGACGGGCGCGCCGTTGCGTCGCGCGAGCCCGACCGCGGTCGCGGACTGGTCGACACCGAGCGCAGGTATGCCCCGGCGGATCAGCTCTATCACCAATCGTCCTGGGCCGCAGCCCAAGTCGATCGTCGGCCCTTCGCACAGCCCGACGACGGCGCGGTCGAAGCGGCAATCGGCGTGCACGCCTCCGATCCAACGATGCACGGGAAGGGCACGTACCTCACCGTCGTCGCTTCGGATCCAGCACTGCTCACCGTCGAGCGCGCAGTCGTAGAGGTTGCCCAGCATCAGGCGAGCACCGACTCGGCGGCCAGAACGAACCGGCTGTCCGGCGCGCATCGCCGGCGCACCGCGTCGATGTCGGCGATGGTGTCGAAATCGGCGAGCTCGTCGAGCAGACCGACGTCTATGCCATTGCCGCGCAACGCCTCCAGAGTCAAAGCGCCGGTGTCGGACCGCGACATCGGCACGCTCTGCAGGCATTCGGCCATGGACGGGTGCGAGACACCCAACACCCACCACCCGCCGTCGGTAGCGGGTCCCAGGACCGCGTCGCTTCCGATCAGCGCTTGGCCGCATTCGGCGAGTAGCCCGGCGGTGACCTGTGGGGTGTCCATGCCGATCTGCAGTACCGGGTCGCCGGCAAAAGCGTCCGCGTGCGCGTTGGCCAGTCGCTGGGCGAAGTCCGCGCCACGTTGAGGTATCACCGTGAATCCCGCTAAACTGCAGGCTATTTCGTCACCTCGGCTCGCCTGCCTGAGATCGCCGGTCATCGCGACGACCCTGCGTCCGACCGGCGCGGCGGTGACGGCATCGAGGGTGTCGAGCAGCGCGGCGGCGGCGAGGTCGGCCGCGGCGGCGTCGCCGATCGTCGCCGCGAGCCGGGTCTTCGCCAGCCCCGCCACCGGCGCCTTCGCCACCACCAACACCGTCACCGCCAGCACCGTCACGAGATCACACGCCAGAAGTCGAAGGCGGCCACAGCGCTGCCGCGCACCGATCCGCTGACCTTGGACTTGCCGCCGGTGCGCGCGCGGTAGTCGACATCGCGCTCGACGACGCGCCACCCGGCGGCCGCCGCCCGAACCAGCATTTCGAGGGGGTACCCGGAGCGGCGGTCGCTGACGCCGAGAGCGAGCAGGGCGTCGCGGCGGGTGACCCGCATCGGGGCGATGTCGTGTACCGCCAGGCCGTGGCGCTGCCGTAGCCGCCAGCACACCGCCGCGGTGCCGAGGCGGGCATGCCACGGCCACTTCAGCCCCGGCACCGGCCGGCGCCGCCCGATCGCCATGTCGGCCCCGTGGTGGAGGTCGTCGACCAGAGCGGGCAGGTCACGGGGATCCAGCGAACCGTCGGCGTCCAACACCGCCACGATGGGCGTCGTCGCCGCTACCACCCCGGCGTGCACTGCGGCGCCGTAACCGGGCCGCTTCTCAGGTACCACCTGCGCTCCATGCTCCCGGGCGACGTCCGCGGTCGCATCGGTGCTGTTGTTGTCGACCACCAGCGGCCGATATCCGTCCGGGATTGCCGCAAGCACGCCCGGCAGCGACTGCGCCTCGTTGAGACACGGCAGCACCACGGTCACCGAACAGTCGGGCATGGGTTCGAGGCTAACCAGCCCCTGACCGCGCCGACCAGTGGATCAATGACGGATCCGTGACATCGGCGCAGGTAGTCGCCGCACGGGACTACTCTCGGAAACTGTGACGCGGGTATTGATCGCCGACGACGACAGCGTCGTGCGTGATGTCGTGCGTCGCTACCTCGAGCGCGACGGGCTCGACGTCGCAATCGCCCACGACGGAGCCGAGGCCCTGCGGCTGCTCGGCTCCCAGCACATCGATGTCGCGGTGCTTGACGTGATGATGCCGGGCCCGGACGGGCTGACGCTGTGCCGCAACTTGCGCCAGCGCGGCGGATACACGATGCCGGTGATCCTGCTGACCGCGCTCGGCGAGGAGGACGACCGCATCGCGGGCCTGGAGGCCGGCGCCGACGACTACCTGACCAAACCGTTCAGCCCGCGCGAACTGGCGCTGCGGGTGCGCTCGGTGCTGCGGCGCGCGCCCGCACCGACGGGCCGGCGGGCGTTGGACATCGCGGTCGGCGGCCTGACCGTGTCGACGGCCGCGCGCACCGTGACCGTCGCCGGGCAGCCGGTGTCACTGACCAACCGCGAGTTCGACCTGCTGCTGTTCTTCCTCACCCACACCGACGTCGTGTTCAGCCGCGAGGAACTGTTGAAACAGGTGTGGCACTGGGATTTCGGCGACCTGTCGACGGTGACCGTGCACGTCAAGCGGTTGCGGTCGAAGCTCGGTGAGCACCACAGGGTGCATACGGTGTGGGGCCGAGGCTATCTGTGGAGCAGCGAGGCCCGCTCGCCGGAAGGGCAGAGCGCCTAGTGCCGTCCGACCTCTGGGACATCATCGGGTTGGCGCTGGCATGTTCGGTTCCCGTGGTGCTCGCGGGCGCACTGGTCATTCGCCTGGCCCGGTCGTGGTCGCTGGCGGTGAGCATGGTGGCGCTGGTGCTCATCCCGGTGTTGGCGACGTTCACCGGTGTGCTCGGCGCAAGCCGCTTCATGATCACCGAAACCTTCGAGAAGACCGCGATCGTCCTGGTGATCGTCTCGGTGGTGACGATCCCCGCCGCGGTGATGCTCGCGCGCTATCAGGCCCGTCGCACCGTGTGGGAGCAGGAGATCCGCGAGTCCGAACGGGCCGCCGAGCAGTCGCGCCGCAGGCTGGTCGCGTTCGTCAGCCACGATCTGCGGACCCCGCTGGCCGGGATACGGGCGGTGTCCGAGGCGATCGCCGACGGCGTGGTGCCCGACGCCGAGGTCCGTGTACACGCCAAAACCATTGAGCAAGAGTCGGTTCGGCTCTCCGAGATGGTCGACGACCTGTTCGAGATGTCGAAAATCAACGCGGGTGCGGTCCAACCGGTGTTCGACAAGGTGGCGCTCGACGAGGTGGTCGACGATGTGCTCACCGCACACCGGATCACCGCCGAGCGCGCGGGAGTGGCGTTGACGGCCGAACTGCCGGAGGCGCCGGTGCGGGTGCTGGGCAGCGACCGCGCGTTGGTGCGTGTGCTGTCCAACTTGGTGGCCAATGCGATCGCCCACACCCCGGAGGGGGGCCGGGTGTCGCTGTCGCTGGGCTCGGACGAGAACGGTGCGTGGGCGCGCGTCGACGACACCGGCGTCGGCATCGACGAGGCCGACCTCCCGCGGGTTTTCGACGTCGCCTATCGCGGGTCCAACGATCGCGTGCCGCGTGCCGATTCGTCGCTGCCCAGTGGGTCGGGGCTGGGGCTCGCGATCGCCGCGGGCCTGGTGCAGGCCCATCGCGGGACGTTTTCCGCCCGCAACCTGGGCACGGGCGCACGCTTCGAGGTGCGGCTGCCGCTGGCGACGGACTGATTTACACCGTCGCTGGTCGTTGAGCGGCGCGTTCGACGACCGTGGCTTCTCGCTCGACCGCTTGGGGCCTTGTTCTTGAGTGATCACTCAAGTAAAGTCGTTGACCTCATCCCCCGAGGAGGTTCGCGATGACTACACGAAGTGCCGACAAGGCGGTGCGCAAGTTCAAGTTCGAGCGGCAGCTGGGACGCGTCCTGATGAACCCCGTGGTCGCCGCGCTCGACCGCGTGGGTATCCGGTCGTCGCTTGTGGTCGACCTCGAGACGATCGGACGCAAGAGCGGGCAGCCGCGGCTCGTACCGCTGGCCGGCCGCTCCGACGACACCGGCGTATGGGTGATCTCGCAACACGGTCGCCGCGCGGGCTGGGCCTACAACATCGCGTCGAACCCCAGGGTGCGCGTCCGCATCAACGGCGAATGGCGCACGGGCACCGCGACGTTCGAGCCCGACGACGACGTGCGCGCCCGCGCCCGCACCTTCGGCGGCGCGGGCAGGCTCGGCCAGTCGGCAACCGCGTTGACGATGCGGGCTATGGAAAGCGACCCGATCTCGGTGCGGATCACCTTCGATGCTCGGTGATTTCGGTGCATTATCGATCGCTCTGCGATACGTAGCGCACCGAAATCACCCCACTAGTCGGGTAGCGAGTTGCTCAGCCGTTCGGTCGCGGCGACGTAGTCCTCGATGAACTCACGCACCACCTCGCGCGCCGGTTTGACCTTGTTCATCAGCCCGACACCCTGTCCGACGAAGTACGTCGCCAGCGCCTGGGCGCCGGGATGCCCCTGCGCGGCCAGCACATCGATGCGACGCACGACGGGCTCGGCGAGCATCGACTGCAGAGGAAGCGGCAGCGGCTTCTGGCCGCCTTCGTTCGGCAACCACGCCTGGGTCCAATCCGAAACCAGTTGGCGCGCAGGCTTTCCTGTCCTGCCCGCCGAACGGACGGTGTCGCGTGACGAGGCGGCGAGGAACTTCTCCTTGGTGTAGGGCGCGGTCTCGGCCTCTTCGGTCGTCAGCCAGACCGAACCGGTCCAGGCGCCGGCCGCGCCCATCGCCACCGTCGCGGCCATCTGCCTGCCCGTGACGATTCCCCCCGCGGCGAGCACCGGGATGTCGCTGCCGATCGCCGCCAGCGCCTCCAACACCTCGGGCACCAGCACCAGCGTCGTCACCTCACCGCAGTGCCCGCCGGCCTCGGTGCCCTGTGCGACGATCACATCGACGCCGGCATGCGCCTGCTTGACGGCGTGCTCCTTGGCACCGACCAGCGCGGCCACCGGCACGCCGTTCTCCTTGCCGGCCTTGATCATGTAGTCAGGCGGGACGCCCAGCGCGTTGGCGATCAACCGGATGGGGTGGTTCATCGCCACGTCCAGCAGGTCTTTGCCCGTGTTGCCCGAGAGGGCGGCGTTGCCGAACCGCGGCGCCTCCTCGGCCTCGATGTCGTGTGCGGCCAGCAGCTCGGTGACGAAGCCGCGGTATTCGTCGGGGATCCGGCCCGCGAGGTCGCTCATCGTCAGATCCTCGCCCTTGCCCTCGTAGCGGGCCGGGACGATCAGGTCGACGCCGTACGGCTTGCCCCCGACGTGGTCGTCGATCCAGGACAGCTCCTGGTCGAGCTGCTCGGGTGTGTACGCCGTTCCGCCCAGCACGCCGAAGCCGCCCGCGCTGGACACCGCGGCCACCACGTCGCGGCAGTGGCTGAACGCGAACAACGGGAAGTCGATGCCGAACTGCTCACAAATCGCTGGTTTCACCCGGCCAGTATGGCTACCCCGGGTCACCCCCGAGACAGGAGCCGCCGGATCGCGTCGAGCATCTGCTTGCCGGCGAGCAGCTCGAGGTCGTTGTGCCCGGCGCCGGGCACCAGCTCGTAGCTCTTCGGCTCGTTGGCGGCGTCGTAAAGCCGTCGGCTCATCGGCTCGGGCACGACGTCGTCGCGGTCCCCCGCGATCACCAGTAGCGGCGCGCGCACCGACGGGATCCGCTCCAGCGACGGGTAGCGATCCAGCAGCAGCCACCGCACCGGCAGCCACGGATAGTGCACCGCCCCGACGTCGGGTAGCGAGGTGAACGGTGAACGCAGCATCAACGCATGCGGCGGTCGCTCGACGGAGAGGCCGACAGCGACTGCGGCGCCGAGAGATTCGCCGAAGTAGGCGATCTCGTTAACCCCGTCCTGTGCGGCCAGCCACGACTGCGCGGCCCGCGCGTCGGCGGCCAGACCGTCTTCCGACGGGCGGCCCGGATTGCCCCCGAAGCCGCGGTAATCCACGAGCAGCGCCGAGGAGCCCATTCGGTTGAGCGCCACGGCCAGCGGCGCGCGCATCGACCGGTCTCCGCCGTTGCCCGGCAGTACCAGCACGGCGGGACCGTCCCCCTCAACCGGGAAATACCATGCGTCCAAACGGATTCCGTCGTCGGTTTCGATCACCACGTCCTGTCCGTTGCGCGCCACCGTGGCGGCGGACGGCACGGGACCCGGCGACGGGAAGTAGACCAACCGCCGCTGCTGAGACCACAGCAGACCCATCAGACCGGACGCCACGAGCGTGACGATAACTACAACGCGGACGGTGCGGCGCATCAGGTCCGCAACGGCGCGAACGCGAACTCGCGCAACCCGTCGAGCGGGTCCACCGCCGCGGAGAACCTGAGCACCTCGGCGGCGCGCGCCGGGTCGGCGACGATATGGCGGACGTCTCCGCTGCGGTACTGGCCGGTGACCACCGGCGGCGCGTCGCCGCGGGTCTCGCACAGCGCGGCGGCCACCTCGAGGATCGAGATCGGTCGTCCCGAGCACACGTTGAACGCGTCGAATCCTCCCCGCTCAAATTCCACGGCCGCGACGTTGGCCGCCGCCACGTCGTCGACGTGCACGAAGTCACGCATCTGCCCGCCGTCCTCGAAAACGCGTGGCACATCGCCGGATTCGAGCTCGGAGCGGAAGATCGCGGCCACGCCGGAATACGGGGTGTCGCGGGGCATGTAGGGGCCGTAGACGTTGTGGTAGCGCAGCGCGGTAACCGCGCCCCCGACGGCCTCCGCCCACGCGAGCGCGTAGTGCTCCTGCGCCGTTTTGCTGGCGGCGTACAGGCTGCGGGGCCGCAGCGGCGCGTCCTCGGCCACCAGTCGCCACTGGACGATCTCGCCGCACACGGGGCACCGGTGCTCGAACACGCCGGCGTCGAGGTCGGCGCGCGTGCGCGGATGGGGGTCGACCGGTCCATGCTCGGCGCAGTCGTAACGGCCCTGCCCATAGACCACCATCGACGACGCCAGCACCAGTCGTTGGCAGCCCGCCGCGAACATCTCGGCCAGCACCACCGTCGTCCCGTAGTCGTTGTGCGAGCCGTACGAGGGCGCGTCGGCGGCGTTGACACCCGCACCGACCACGGCCGCCTGATGGCACACCACCTCGACGCCCTTCATCAGCGGCGCCAGCGCGGACGCGTCGCGGACGTCGACCATCCGGCAGTCCGGCGGCGGTTCGGCACCCGGCCCGTGGGCGGCGGGGAGCATCGCATCGACGGCGATCACGTCGTGTCCCGCGTCGCGTAGCGCCTCGTGGATCCGGGCCCCGATGAATCCGGCCGCGCCGGTCAGCACGACTCTCACGGGAGTTCGAACGGCAGTCGGACACCCTCGTGCGCCAGGCAGTGCGTACAGGAATTCACCTCGGCCGTGTTTGCAGTGTTTTCGATGGCGTCGTGCACGAGCTTCTTGAACGGCACCAGGTTGCGTTGGAACTCGGCGAACACGTCGACAGTGCGCACGGCCGTACCGCTGTCGATGCCGGCATCCAGATCAGTCACCAATGCGATTGGTGAATAACACATCTCGAGTTCACGAGCCAACACCGCCTCGGGGTAGCCGGTCATGTTGACCAGGGTGAAGCCCTGGTTGGCGAACCACCGACTCTCGGCGCGGGTGGAGAACCGCGGCCCCTGCACCACCACCATGGTTCCGCCGTCGACGACGCCGGGCAGGTTGGTGGCCGCCGCGCGCAGGCTCGGGCAGTACGGGTCGGCGAACGCGACGTGGATGCCGCCGGAGTCGAAGTAGGTGTCGACGCGCCCGCGGGTGCGATCGACGAGCTGGTCGGGCACCACCATGGCCCCGGGCCCGAGGGCGGGGGTGAGGCTGCCGACCGCGCACGGCGCGAAAATGCGTCGCACCCCGAGGGAGCGCAGCGCCCACATATTGGCCCGGTACGGCACCGTGTGCGGGGAGAACTCGTGGTCGGCGCCGTGGCGCGGCAGGAACGCCACCTCGTGCGCGCCCACGGCGCCCATGGTGATCGCGGCGCTCGGCGCGCCGTAGGGGGTGTCGACGGTGACGCTGCGGGCGTCGGGCCCGAAGAAGCTGTAGAAACCGCTCCCGCCGATGACTCCCAGCACGTCTACGCGGGCGGTTGGTCGTCGGTCTCGTCGACCTGTTGCGACGCGCGCCGCACGGTGTCACGGATCTCGAACGCGTCGGTCGCGAAACCGCCGATCGCATTGGCGACGTCCTTGACCGCGGTGGTGACGATCGACACCACCTCGCCGACGGTCGATACGCCGGAGTCGAAGATCTCCTGCACGGCGTCCTTGCGGATCTCCGCCTTGCTGAGTCGGTCCTCCATGCGCTCAGTCTGCCACGGCCTGCCGCCGTGCGAGACTGGCGCTCGTGGCGACATTCGCGCAATGGGTCGAGGGCGCTCGGCCGCGCACGCTGCCCAACGCGATCGCACCCGTGATCGCGGGCACCGGTGCCGCGGCGTGGCTGCAGGCCGCGTGCTGGTGGAAGGCGCTGCTCGCATTGGCGGTCGCCGTCGCGATGATCGTCGGGGTCAACTACGCCAACGACTACTCCGACGGCATCCGCGGCACCGACGACGTCCGCGCGGGGCCGCTGCGGCTGGTCGGCTCGAAGGTCGCCACGCCTCGCGCCGTGCTGACCGCCGCGGTGGTGAGCCTGGTCATGGCGGCGATCGCGGGTCTGGTGCTGGCGGTGGTGAGCGCCCCGTGGCTGATCGCGGTCGGCGCGGTGTGCATCGCCGGGGCGTGGTTGTACACCGGCGGGTCGAAGCCGTACGGCTATCTCGGACTCGGCGAGGTCGCGGTGTTCGTGTTCTTCGGGTTGGTGGCCGTGTTGGGCACCCAGTACACCCAGGCGCTGCGGATCGACTGGGTGGGCGCCGCGATCGCGGTGGCGATGGGGTCTCTGTCGTCGGCGGTGTTGGTGGCCAACAACCTGCGCGACATCCCGACCGACACGGAGTCAGGGAAGATCACGCTGGCCGTACGACTCGGCGACGCGCGGACCCGGCTGCTGTATCAGCTGCTGCTGGTGGTGGCATTCGCGTTGACGTTGGCGCTGATGCTTGCGACGGCGTGGGCGGCTGTCGCCCTGGTGGCCCTGCCGCTCGCGGTGCGCGCGGCGGCACCGGTGCGTCGAGGCCGTGGCGGTAAGGACCTGATCCCGGTTCTGCGTGACACGGGGTTGACGATGCTGGTGTGGGCGGTCGCTGTGGCGCTTGCGCTGGCGCTCGGGTGATCTCACGCCGCGTGAGCGTGCGTGAAATGTCGGGATTTCGCGACGTGTCGTGTGCCAACACGCACGCTCGCGCTGAAGATGACTAGGTGACGTCGGTCGGGGCGTCGGTCACCTTCACCAGCGTCACCTCCGGCTTGGCGGGTACCGCATCGGCGAGGAACCACCGGAACGCCAGGTTGCCGCGCGGATAGTCCACGGTGGTAATGGAATTCGGGTGCGCGGTCATACCGCGGGAGATGACGGCGGTGATTGAACCGTCGGAGTTGGGCACCGCGCTGTAACCGTTGATCGACGTCCTGGCGTCGGTCACACCCGCCATGAACTGGTTCCACACGACGAGGTTCCAGAACCGGCAAGCCGGCGGCCGGTGGGTGACGACGAGCGCCTCGTCGTCTTCGAGCACGAAGCTGCCGTAGGAGTAGCACGCGTCGCGTGCCGACCACCCGAAGTTCGCGTCGGGCACCTGGTATGGCTCGGCGAATTCGTTTGCGGCCTGGGCGATCTCGTGACCGAGCGTGTGGGCGTCGTCGACTCGCACACCGACCGCCAGCGGCAGGATCGCGAACATCGTGCGCAGCCACGCCGCGCTGGACCGCAGCGCCGCTGCGGTCTCGGCGTCGCCGTGCCGGATCGGGTCGGGCTCGTCGAGCGCCTCGATATGCCAGGACACTGGGCGCCCCGTCAGCGGGTCGGCCTGGTAGTCGCGGGTCACCAGCACCACACCGCCGTCGGTCGGGCCGTATTCGAAGGAGAAGTTGCCGTCGGCATCAAACTCGAGGTCGTCGTCGCGGACCAGCGCGACGATCCGATCCGACCACGCGCCGGGGGACGGCTCGTTGTAGGCGGTCACCGAAAAGTAGACGCTGTCGCCCCTGTTACCGCTGATGCGGTAGCGGCGCTTCGGGTCGACCGGGCACATGAAGTAGAAGGCGTCGGTGTTGTCCCCGCCCCAGCGCCGGTCGCGACGGAACGGGGTGTTGAGTTCGACCCACACGGGCCGGCTCGGCTCGGCGAAGAGATATGTGTCGAACGCGACGCCGAGCGTGGTGGCCAGCATGCGGTAGCCGTCGGCAATGTGACGGTCGTCGGAGACGGCGCGGTCCCCTTCGAGGAAGCTGCGGTCCAGGCCGCCGAGGGTGTCGAGCAGTTCTCGCCACGCGCTCGTCGATTCGTGCGTCATGCGCTGATTCCTCTCGTGATGAAAGTGGCGGTCCGGTCCACCCACGCGTCGTCGAGTCGATCTGCTCGGGTGATCAGGCACAGAAACGTCATGCCCGCCATGGCCTCGACGACGTCGGCGGCCGACACCTCCGGCCGTACCTCGCCGCGGGCCGCGGCCGCGTCGAGCCGTTCGGTCAGCCCGCGCGAGAGCACGTGCGAGAAGCGCTGCAGCAGCGCGGCGTGCAGCGCGGGATCGGCGGCCATCTCCGCGACCAGGCCCGGTAGTGCGGCGCGCGCGGCAGGGGTGGTCAGCACGCCGACGGTGCGGCTGAGCATCTCGCGGATGTCGCCGGCCAGCGACCCGGTGTCGGGGAGTTCGGTCGCCGTGCCGAGGGGAAACACCGCCTCGTGCACGAGATGGGCCTTTCCCGGCCAGCGGCGGTAAATGGCAGGCTTGCTCGTGCCCGCGCGACGGGCGATCGCGTCGACGGTGAGGTCCGCGTAACCGGTGGATCCGAGCAGGTCGACCGTCGCGCTGAGCACCGCGTCGTCGATGCGCTTGTCGCGGGGTCGGCCAATTTCCGTCGTCATTACGAAACCGACAGTAACATAACTCACTGTGACCGACATCTCACCTGCGCCGCCCGTCGTCCTCGACGACCTCGCCGAGCCGCGCTTCCCCGTGGAGATCCAGCCGATTCGCGACATGATGGCGGCGATGGCGCCCGAGTGTCCGCTCGACGCCGACGTCCTGCACGCAAAGGCCAGCGCGGAGACCGGGCTCGACGACTTCGGCCCCGACGATTACCGCGACCGCCTCGACGTGTATCTGGCTGCGTTGCAGGAGATTCCGGGACTGAGCGACGCCGGAGTGGTGAACTTCCACGCCCAGCTGGTCCAGTTGCTGAAGAACCGCCTGCTGCTCACCGACCTCCTGGCCAGCCATCCCGAGATCCACGACATCGAACTGGCGCCGCCGGTCGTCATCGCCGGGCTGCCACGCACCGGCACCACCCACCTGCACAACCTGCTGGCCGCGGGTCCGACCTTTCGCACCCTTCCGTACTTCGAGAGCAACGAACCGTTCCCGTTGCCCTCAGAGGCCGGTATCGACCCGGATCCCCGGCGCACCCGGATGGATGCCGCGGTGGAGTTCATGAACGCGGTGATGCCGCACTTCGCGCTCATGCACGAGATGACGACCGACCACGTGCACGAGGAGATCCAGCTGCTGGCCAACGACTTCAGCTCGATGCTGTTCGAGACGTTGGCGTATGTGCCGCGGTGGCGCGACTACTACCTCTCACATGACCAGACGCCCCACTACGAGCACCTGGCGCTGCAGTTGAAGGCGTTGCAGTTCCTGCGCGGGGGCAGACGGTGGCTGCTCAAATCCCCGCAGCACCTCGAGCAGCTGCCCGTGCTCGACCGGGTCTTTCCCGGTGTGGTGGTGATCACGACCCACCGCGATCCGGTCCCCGTCGTGCTGTCGATGCTCGCGATGCTGACCTACTCCGCGCGCATGCACTGCGCACCGGTTCCGGTCGAGGACATCGCCGCATGCTGGATCGACCGTCTCGAGCTGATGCTGGCCGCATTGATCCGCGATCGCGACGTCATTGGGGCCGAACGCTCGATCGACGTCAGGTTCGACGACTTCATGGCCGACGAAATGGGCACCGCAGCAGCGATTTACACGCTTGCCGACGAGGCGATGAGCGGGGACGCCCGCTCGGCCATGGCCGACTACCTCGCGGGCCACCAGCGGGGCCGCCTCGGGCGGGTGGCGACCTCGCCGGAGATGTTCGGACTCGACCCGAACGAATTGGCGGCCCGCTTCGCCCCGTACGTCGAACGCTTTTTGGCCTAGCCCTCGCGCGGGTCGCCGCGGCTGTTCGCCCGATCAGCGGTGTGTGAATACCCTGGCCCGGGTATCCGCATCCGGCAGCCGGAGACGAGAGGCATCCATGACCGCAGCACGAACTCAACTCGACCAGCGCGATCTCGCCGAAGCGCGACGCGTCGTCGCCGCGGTCTCTGACGCATTCTCGGCCAAGGTCGTCGGCCAGGAGAACCTGCGCGAGTCGTTGCTGATCGGCCTGCTCGCGGGCGGTCACATCCTCATCGAGAGCGTTCCGGGGCTGGCCAAGACGACGGCTGCGCGCGTGATCGCCGAAGCCATCGACGGCGGGTTCCGACGCATCCAGTGCACGCCCGACCTGCTGCCCAGCGACATCATCGGCACCCAGATCTACGAGTCCGCGACCAATTCGTTCGTCACCCAGCTCGGGCCGGTGCACACCAACATCGTGCTGCTCGACGAGATCAACCGGTCGAGCGCCAAGACGCAGAGCGCGATGCTCGAGGCGATGGAGGAGCGTCAGACCACGATCGCGGGCACCGAGTATCCGATTCCCGAGCCGTTTCTGGTGATCGCGACGCAAAACCCCGTCGACCAGGAGGGCACCTATCCGCTGTCGGAAGCCCAGACCGACCGGTTCATGCTCAAGGACGTCGTGCACTACCCCACCCCCGAGCAAGAGGTGGAGATGATGTCCCGGATGGACGCGGGGCTCTACGACAAAGAGCACCGCAGCAGGCCGGTCGCCGGCCTCGACGACATCCGCCGGCTGCGCGCGGTCGTGCGCCACGTCCACATGGACCGCGCGCTGATGCACTACGCCAGCCAACTGGTCACCGTCACCCGTGAACCCGAGCAGTATCTTCCGCGCCAACTGGCCCGGTTGATCGAGTACGGCGCCAGCCCTCGCGCCACCATCGCCTTCTGCAATGCCGCCAGGGCGCTGGCCCTGCTGTCCGGCCGCGGGCATGTCATCCCCGGCGACATCGCCAAGCTCGCCCATCGGGTGCTGCGGCACCGGCTCATCCTCGGTTTCGAGGCCGCCAGCGCGAACGTCACCCCCGAGCTGATCATCGACGCTGTGCTGCAAGCGGTTCGAGTGCCGTAGGGCCGGTATGGGCAGACACCTCACCACGGCGAGGACGCACTTCGGCACCGACACCCGCGGCATGCTCGAAGGCGGTCGCTACGCGTTGCTGCACACCCGCAGCCTGGAATTCGACGATCTGCGGCCCTACGTACCGGGCGACGACGTCCGCGACATCGACTGGAAGGCCTCGGCGCGTTCGGGTCATGTGCTGATCAAGCGGTTCGTGTCCGAGAAGCACCACAAGCTGCTGCTCGTCGCGGACGCCGGTCGCAATATGGCGGCCCTCACCCCGAGCGGGGAGTTGAAACGCGATGTGGCCGTGAACATCCTGGGTGCATTCGGGCTCATCACGCTCGGGCGGTCCGACCAGATCGGCATGGTGTTCGGCGACACCCGCGGGTGCGTCAACATCCGGCAGCGCCGCGGCGAAACCCACATCGAAAGCCTGCTGCACAGGTACTACGGTCACGCGTCGCTCGGGACGGGCCGCAGTGACATCGTCTGCCAACTCGATTACGTGGCAACGCATTACCGCCACCCGATGCTGGTCGTAGTGGTCTCCGATGAGCCGGAGGTCGACGACCGGCTGACCGACGCCGTCACCCGGCTGACCGCCCGCCACGACGTGCTGTGGGCGACGGTCTCCGACATGCCCGCCATCGGCGCCAAGGACGACCGGGCCGGATTCGACGTGTCGACCGACCGGTTCGTGCTCGACACCGCCACGCTCGGTCCGCGGGTGGTCGCGGCGTACCGCAAGGCCGAGCAGGCGCGGGCGCAGCGACTCGACGAGTTCATGACCGCCCGCGCCGTCCCGCATACCAGGATCGGCGGCAGTGGTGAGATCCGCACCCGGCTCGTCGCGCTGACCGAGGTGTTCGCCCGTGCCGGATGACTTGTTGCGGTTCGTCGGTGGGCCGATGCCGTACTCGTCGGGGTGGTTGTGGCTCGGCCTGCTGATCGTGCTATTGGTAATCGCCTGGTACATCGGTGTTTTCGTGTGGACGCTGCCGGCGCAGCAGCTCCGGCGTCTTCCCGTGGTGCGATCCCTGCATGCCCGGCTGCTGCGCCGTCGCTTCGCGCGCTGCGTGCAACGCATTGCGGCCGGCCACCGCGACGGCGAGCTCACCGATGCCGAGGCGGGCGCCGCGATGAGCCGCACTCTGCGCAGTTTCCTGCACCAGGCGACCGGAACACGGGCCCAGTACATGCAGCTCGACGACATCGCATCCGGTGAGCTGGCGCCCGCCGCGCCGATGCTCGCCGCACTCGACGACGCGCAGTTCAATGCGGCCTCACCGGTTCAGGTCGACGAGGTCGGCGCGACGACCGAGGAGCTGATCCGCTCGTGGCCCTGACCTGGTGGCCGATCGCAGTCATTGGATTCGCCTGTCTGGCAGGCGCTGTCGCGCTCGCGGTCCTCGTGCCGACCAAGCAGTTGCAGCGACAGTTGCGGCCGTTGGCGAACACCACACGTCTCACCCGTCTGCCGGAATACGCGCGGGTGGCGCGGGCGCGAACGGTGTCGATGGTCGTCACGATCGCGCTGCTCGTCTTGTTGTTCGGCGCAGCCGTCGTGGCCAGCGCCCGGCCCAGCGGGTTGTGGTGGTCGCTCCAGACGTCCGAGGTACCCGAGGACGTCATGTTGTGTGTTGCCGAACCGATCGACGATCCCAGCACAGGCGCGTTCCTGTCCTATTTCGCGCAGCGCACCGGAGCGTTCGGCACGCAGCGGATCGGGCTGACCTCCGTCAACCGCCGGGTGATCCCGCTGACCCGCGATTACCAGTTCGCGGTCGAAAGGCTCGGGGAGGCAGCTGGTCTCGCCGGGCTGCCCGACGATTCGGCGCTCACGCCCGCCCAGCGCAACAGCCTCGCGTCGTTCGCCGCGCCCGTGACATACGTGGACTACGCGACCAGCGTCGCCGACGTCCTCGCGCTGTGCGCCGCGGGCTTCCCCTCCCACGAGCCCCCCGGTGAGCGCCGCCGTTCGATCATCTACCTGGGGCCCGGTGAACTTCGGGCCCCGGACGAGGCCCGCCCGTCGCTCTACACCGACCAACAGGTCGCCGAGTTGGTGCAGGAGCGCGGAATCCAGGTCAACGCGCTGGTGTCGTCACCGGGTCCGGTGCGGTCCGTCGTATCGGCCACGAGCGGGCGATACGCACCGATCGGGCCCGACCTGGCGGGTCAACTGGACGGGATCCGAGCGCATCCGCCCGAGGCCGACCGGGCCGCCACCCTCGCAGGATTCCGGGGTGACACCCCGACCGTCCCGTTGGCGATCGCGGTCGCGGTGTCGGCGCTGCTGTGCCTGTCGCTGGCGGTGCTTCGACGATGACGTTCTCCCCCGTCGTACCGCCGGTACTGCTGATCGCGGTCGCAGTCGCCGCGATCGTGCTGCGGCTCATCACCATGCGCCAGCTCGCGCGCAGTGCCGGCCAACGATGGACCACCGTGTGGCGGTGGTCGGCGCTGACGCTCGGCGTGGTGCTAATGCTGATCGCCGCGGCCAGACCGGCCATCGGCGGTGACGCCGAGCAATCGGTCACGACCGGCTCGGACGGCGACACGACGGCCAACGTGTTCCTGATCGTCGACACCTCCGCCGGATCGGCGATCGCCGAGATTCGCGACGACGTCGCCGCGCTCATCGACCACTACCCGCAAGCACGGTTTGCACTCATCACGTTCGCCGGGCGCTCCTCGGTGGAATGGCCGCTGTCCGAAGACAACTGGAGCCTCAAGCCGGTGGTCGCGGCGGTGGCCCCCGACACCGCCGGGGCCGAGGTGAACGCGGCCGCGGCCGCGAATGTTCTGCGTTACCAGTTGATCGCGGCGGGCCAGCGCAGCCCGGACGCAGACAACCTGGTGTTCTACTTCGGGTCCGGGGCGCCCGGGTCGCAGGCCCCGCAGGGCGAGTTCGATCCGGTGCCCGGGTCGGTGGACGGCGGGGCGGTGTTCGGTTACGGGGCGACCCGCGACGAGTCGCGTCTGCGGGCCATCGCCGATCAGCTCGGCGTGCCGTTCGTGGCCCGGGACACCTCGCAGGCGGTCACCGAGGCTGCCCCCGATGTCGATGGTGTCTCGTCGGCGCAGGCCGACGCCACCGCCTCCGATCGAACGGACTTGTACTGGTTCTTCACCATGGTGGCCGCGGTGCTGTTGCTGTTCGAGATCTACCTCACGCTGCGCGAGTTCCGCACCAGTCGCGCGGCTCGGCGGGACGAGGTGGTCTGATGCGTCCTTCCCGGTTGCGGCTGCGCCGCCGATTGCTGCTGTTCTCGGCGCCCGTCGTGATCGTGGCGCTGGCGATCGCGCTCAAGCTCATCTCCACTGTCATGGTGGGTGAGTCCGCGGTGTCGAACTTCGCCGACCGCGACGCCGATGCACTGCGCGGCGATGTCGCGGTGATGGGTCTGCTCAACATCGTCGAACCCGCGAAGGCGCCGTTCGCGGCGGGGACTCTCGCGGTCCTCGACGACCGCCTCGCCGACGCCGACGATCACTTCTCCGAAGCGCTGAGCCGCACTGCGCCGGATCGATCTTGCCCCGTACTGGTCAACCTGGAACTCGTGCGCGAGCGCCACGGCGACATCGACGCGTGGGAGAACCGGCCCGACGCGGCGCGCGACCGGTACCTCAGCGCGCTGGGCCTCGTCGAGAACGCACCCGACGGGTGCTTCGACGGCAACGCCGACCCCGATCCCGAGCGGCGCGCCGTACGCAACGACGCCGCACCGCGGCTGCAGGCCAAACTGGCCGGTCTGACCGCTGCGCCTCCGGCTCCGCCGCCGCTGGCGCCGCCCCCACCACCGGCGGCGCCGGCCCCCGCCCCGGTGGCACCCGACGCCGACACACCCCGGGACGCGTTGCGGCTGGATCCCGGTTCCGGGGATCCGCTGGACAAGCTGCAGCAGGTGCTGCAGGACGCTGCGGGTTAGCCGGTGCTGGTTCCGGTCCAGTACTCCGCGAAGCGGCCGTTTTCGATGCGCAGGATGTCGTTACCCGTGAACCGCTTCGGTCCGTCCTGGGCCGCGCCGGTGCCGATCCACCTGGCCGCCAGCATGTCGCCGTCGACGAACGGCTCGACTTCGATCACGAACTTCAGGTCGCTGAGCATCTGATGGGTCTCCCGGACGACCGCCTGCAGATCGGCAGGCCCTCGGACCTCCCGGCCCGGCCAATGTCCTACGAATTCTTCGGTGACCAGCTCAGCCGCAACGGGATCTCCCGCCCACAATTCGTCTATCCATCGTGTGTATAGCTCTTTAGGCGAAATCATGTTGGTGTCTTACCCGGCCCGGGGCGAGAAACGCAATCTACCGACGAGTACGACATGGGCAAATGGGCGGTAATTGGGGGAACGTCACATCAGCCCAGCGTGTCGAGCAATCGATCGAGGTCATTCTCGTCGTTGTAGAGGTGGATCCGGCGCGGACGGCCCCGGCGCGCACCGATGCGCGGATGCCTGCGGTCATCCTCGAGACGGCGGGTCTTCGCCCCGCAGCCTGGCCTGGAGTTGCTCCCGGTCGCGGCGCCTGCGTTCGTCGAAGGCGGCGATGCTCTCGGTGGCGCGGCGACGAAGAGGGGCGAAGAGCCAGATGCCCAGCGGCAGTGCGATCACCAAGGCGAAGAGCAACGCGACGATGAGCGGGAATTCGCGCAGTCCGAGCAGATGTCCGGCGCCGAGAATCGCTGCCGCGACCGCCGCGACGAGCAGAAGCCGTGCCAGCACATAGGCCAGCACGTCCACCACGAGGCGAGTTCCCTGGCGACCGTCGGACACGAACCGAGCCTACCGATGGCGCGTATATTCGAACCAAGGAGGTTTTGTTCTCGTGGCGTATCTGCTCCTGATTCTCGTGGTGTGCACGCTGGCGTATGTCGGCTGGCGGCTGACCCGAGTGTCTTCGAGCCGTCCGCGCACCCGGGTGATCGGGCCGGACGACGATCCTGAATTCCTGCGTCGGCTCGGCCAGGAGGACAACCCGAGACCGTGACCGCGCGGTTCTAGCGTCGGGCGCCAGGAAATCCGGCCGCGACTTCGGCGGCGAGCTCCAGCAACGCCGCCCTTGTTTCCGCTTTGAGCCGGTCGAGGCTGATCTCGGCGCCTTCCTCGAGGTGCGGATCGAACGGCACCTCGACCACGGCCCGGCACCGTCGGCTGAAGTGGTCGACGACCTTGTCCATGTCGACCTTGCCTGAGCGTGGGCGCACCGCGTTGATCACCGCGATCGAGTTGCGCACCATGTCCTGATGTCCGTGGGCGTCCAGCCAGTCGAGCGTCGCCGACGCGCTGCGGGCCCCGTCGACCGAACCGGAACTGATCACCACCAGCGTGTCGGCCTTGGCCAGCACCGCCGCCATGGCCGAGTGCATCAGCCCCGTGCCGCAGTCGGTGAGCACCAGGCTGTAGAAGCGCTCGAGCACCTCGAGGGTGCGGCTGTAGTCGTCGGAGCTGAACGCCTCCGACACCGCGGGGTCGCTTTCGGAGGCGAGCACCTCCAGCCGGCTCGAGCCCTGGGACGTGTAGGCGCGCACGTCGCTGTAGGCCTTGATGCCTTTCGCGTCGCGCAGGAGGTGCCGCACCGTGGCCGGGCTCTCGAGGGGCACCTTCTCGCCCAGGGTGCCGCGGTCGGGGTTCGCGTCGACGGCGATGACGCGGTCGCCGCGAAGCGACGCCAGGGTCGCGCCCAACGTCGCGGTGATCGTCGTCTTGCCGACCCCGCCCTTCAGCGACAGCACCGCGATGCGGTGGCACCCGCGCAACGGGCGCTGAATCTCTGCGGTGAGGGCCTGTCGGCGTCGCGCCTTCGGCCCGTCACCGAGGTTGATCAATCGAAAAGACCCGTAGTACAGCCACTTGCGCCAGCCCTCGGCAGGCGCGCGTTTGGGTTGTCCGAGCAGCGCGACGGTCGAGAGGTCGAGGTACGGCGCCGGGTCGGCCTCGACGGTAGTCGGTGCTGGGGAGACGACCGGAAGGCCGTGCGGCGGCGTGGTTGCGGTCGATTCGGGCGGCGGATCGGCCGCGGGATCGCTGAACCGGCTCTGTGCGCGGAATCCCCCTGGTGCATAGGCGTTTTCAGGCACTATCGCGGGAGAAGCCACGTCCTTGCCGACACCATCCTGGGCGTGGTGCACCGGTTGTTCAGACACGCTGACGGCCCCCCAAGGCTTAGCAAGATTTCGTCGCCGATCTTAGCCAAGTACCGACTCAGCCGACGCCGGCGTAGGAGTGCAGTCCGACGGTGACCAGGTTGATGAAAAAGAGGTTGAACACCATCGCGACGAAGCCGGCGATGTTGATCCACGCGGCCTTCTTGTCGCGCCACCCAGCGGTGGAGCGAGCGTGTAGGTACGCGGCGTAGATGACCCACGCGATGAACGACACGGTCTCCTTGGGGTCCCAGCCCCAGTAACGGCCCCAAGCCTCTTCGGCCCAGATCGCGCCGAAGATGACGCCGAACCCGAACACCGGGAACGCGAAGATCGTGGTGCGGTACGCGATCCGGTCCAAGGTCTGCGCGTCGGGGAGCCTGTCCAGCGCGCGGGTGAGAATGCCGTCGCCCGAGCGACCCTCGGGGTCGGCGAACCGCGACATCTTCAGCAGAAACAGGATGCTGGCGACGCCGGCGACCAGGAACACCCCCGACCCGAGGCTGACCACCGACACGTGGATGGGCAGCCAGTACGACTGCAACGCGGGCATCACCGGCGCGGCGTTGGTGTACAGCCAGCGACCCGAGACGGTCAGCAGGATCAGCACCGGAAGGAGCACGAACACCCACAGCGTCCGGTACTGGCGGCGGCGCAGCACCACCGCGGCGGCGACCAGCCCGCAGAAGCAGGTCAGGTTGATGAACTCGTACATGTTGCCCCACGGCACCCGCGAGGTGGCCGCACCGCGCAGCACGATGCAGGCAAGCAGCAGACCGATGCCGAGGTAGGTCAGCGCGAGACCCGCACCGCCGATCCGTTCGTCGAGCGGGCGGCGCCGGGTCTCGGTGACGACGCCCGGTGCGGTGCTGTCGGCGCCCACCCCGCCGGCTGAAGCGGCTCCCCGCCCCGATGTCGCCGCCGCTCCCACCAGCTCTCTGGCATCGGCCTTGCGGCCGCGGCTGTAGGCCAACTCGATCGCGAGCAGCAGTAGCGCACCGACCAGGACCAGCACCGATGAGGTGAACGCCCAGTCCGAGTAGCGGGCCAAACCGACGTCGATCTGCTCGGGGTTCATGTGACCTTCTCTCCTGCGGCGTGCGCCGGCCTCGCGTCGGGAAGGAGGCGCTGCGTCAACCGCTCGAACTCCTCGCCCCACCCCGAGTTGTCGGTGCGCGCCAGCCCGCCCAGCTCGACGGTTACGGTACCCGGCCCGGCGGGGCTGATCCGAATCCAGATCCTGCGCCGGCGAACCACCAGCGACACCAACAGGCCCGCCATCATGGTCATCGCGAAGACCAGCACCCATACCTGCGCCGGATCGTGGGAGACCTGGACGTTGATGAACGGCACGGCGCCGTCGAAGCGCACCACCGTGCCGTCGTCGAGCCGCGTCGATTCGCCCGCGCCGAGGTTGACCCGCGCCTTCTTGGTCAGCCGGCCCTGCTCGATCAGGCGGGCGTCGAGGGTGAACAGCGACTGCGGGCGTCCGCTGTCCAGGCCGGTGTCACCGCGGTAGACGTCGATCGCGACGGCGGGGTCGTTGAGCGCCGGGAAACTCGAGGACAGCAGCGTGCCGTGCAGCTGTTCGGTGGGGGCGAACAGGCCCTGGATCGCAAGCTGGTTCTTGCGACGTTCGTCGGCGTCCGGATAGGTGCCCGCGGGCGGGTCGAACCGCATGGCGCCCGACGACAGGAAGGTGATCTGGTCGTCGGGGCGCCACTGCAATGTCTGCGTGCGCGTCTGCCCGTCGGGGTAGGTCACGGTGAAGGTGGGGGCGTAACCGTGGCCCTGCAGGTAGACCCGGTCACCGCCGACCCGCAGCGGGTGGTTGACCTTCAGGTGGTAGGCCCGCCAGGTGCCCGACTCCAGATCGGTGCCCGCCTGGTACTCGATATCGGCGGCGAACGAGGTGGCCTGTCCCGTCGGCAGATAGTCGGCGTCGAAGTCGTTGACCCGTAGGCAGATCGGGTACAACGAGGTGCCGTCGACGGTGTTTCCGGCGCGGAACGAGTCGAACGCCGCCGGCGAGGCCGAGCAGAACCCCGGGCCGCCGTCGGCGATGACGATGACGTTGCCCTCGTAGCCGAACAGCTTGCCCGCCGCCACCGCCACGAGAAGGCCGAGCAGCGAGAAGTGAAACACGATGTTGCCGAACTCGCGCAGATAGCCCTTCTCCGCAGAGATTTCGACGGTTCCGTCGTCTTCACGGGTGACCTTGCGCCATCCGCGCAACCGCTCGTTCACCGTGGCCGCCAGGTCATCGGACTCACCGGACACCTCGGCGGTGTGGTGTTTGGGCAGCCGACCCAGGTTGCGCGGCGCGGGAACGGGGTTGGCCCGCATACTGCGGAAGTGTTCGATCAGCCGTGGGGTGAGGCAGCCCACCAGCGAGATGAACAGCAGCACATAGATTGCGGTGAACCAGAAGCTGGAGAACACGTCGAACGCCTGCAGCCGGTCGAGCCACGGCCCGATGGTCGGGTGCTCGGCGATGTACTGGTCGACCTTGGACTCGTTGAGGCTGCGCTGCGGCAGCAGGGCGCCCGGGATCGCCGCGAGCGCCAGTAGGAACAGCAACACCAGCGCGGTGCCCATCGACGTCAGGGTCCGCCAGGTGTTACGTACCAGCGCAAACACTTTCGTCATATCGGCAGCGTCACATCACTGACGAAGACGTCCCGCACCCAGGACACGAAGTCTCCCCACAGCCCCGTCACCAGCGCGACGCCGACCAGGATCAGCAGCACACCGCCGAAGATCTGGATCGTGCGGGTGTTTCTGCGCAACCACGCCAGACCCTGCACTGCGCGCGCCGAGCCGAACGCCAACAGCACGAACGGGATTCCCAGGCCGAGGCAGTAGGCGATGACGAGCGCGACGCCGCGGGCGACGTTGGCGCCGTCGGTGGCCGAGGCGACCGCGATCACGCCGGTCAGGGTGGGGCCGAGGCACGGTGTCCAGCCCAGGGCGAAGACCGCGCCGAGCAACGGGGCGCCACCCAGCGTGGAGATCTGCCGCGGCGTGAAGCGGGCCTCCCGCTGTAACGCGGGGATGAATCCGACGAAGGCCAGCCCCATCACGATCGTGACCACACCGCCGATACGTTGCAGGAGAAGCTGGTTGGTGATCAAGGACGTCGTCATCCCGAGCACGGCGACCGTGCCGAGTACGAACACCACCGTGAAACCGGCGACGAACAATGCGGCCGCGCCGGCGACCCGCAGCCGGGTAGTTCTCGCCGAAACCGACGTTTTGGCGGGTTCTTCCCCCGTATTTCCGCCAGAACGTCGGTCCCGGCGAACCAATACGGGGGTTTGCCCGGGGGCAGCAGCGTCCTCGACGTCGACAACCGCGGCCAGGTACGAGAGGTAACCGGGCACCAGCGGCACCACGCACGGCGACGCGAACGACACCAGCCCGGCGAGCGCGCTGACCAGGAGAGCCAACAGGACCGGACCACCGGCGATCAGCTGGTCCACCTGGTCGAGACTCATGTGCCGGCCTTCTCGGGCTCGGCGGCCGCATCCTTCTCGCGCGCAAGGCGTTCCACCACCGGCTGGAGATCTTCGGCCAGCAGCTCACGCAGGAACACCGCGGCGACGCGGTGCTCGCGATCCAGGACGACCGTCGAGGGGATCACCGTCGTGGGATAGCGGCCCCCGAACGCGATCATGGTCCGCATCGGCGGGTCATAGATCGACGGGAAGGTGATATCGCGGTCGACGATGAAGTCGCGCGCCGCGATTCGGTTGTTGTCCCGGACATCGATGCCGAGGAATTGCACGCCCAGGTCCTTGGTGGCGTCGTAAACCTGTTGCAGCTCGGTGATCTCGGTTCGGCACGGACCACACCACTGGCCCCACACGTTGAGCACCACCACCTTGCCCGCGAAATCGTCGAGGGAGATGGTCTTGTCGGGGTCCATCAGATCGGGACCGCGAAGCGGGCCGGGGCGGCCGCGATCCTGCGGGGGGTCGTAGAAGATGTCGGTCTGGCCGCCGGGGGCGACGAACTCGAAGGTGCCGCCCTGCGCGACGGCGTCGTCACCGGTGGAGCAGCCCGCCAGCGCGACACATCCCGCGCAGGCTGCGATGACCGCCTGCGCGAAGAGCCGACGGCCGAGCACCACCCACCGACTCACTGCCCGGCCAACTCCGCGTAACCCCAGCCGACGTAGGTGTCCCCGTGGAAGTAGAACGACGTCACCGACGCCAGGTTGCAAAGGCGCCGGGTCGGGAAGTGGTGCAGCGGTTGACCGGTCATCGACCGGCGCAGCGTTTCAACAGGCAGTTGATGGCTGACGCACACCGCCTCGTGGCCGGCCGCCTTGGCCCGGGCACGATGCACGGCAGCGGTCATCCGCTCGGCGATCTCGTGGTACGGCTCCCCCCACGACGGGATGCGCGGGTTGCGCAGGTGCCACCAGTTGCGCGGGTCGCGCAGCGCGCCGTCGCCCGGCGATACCCGTTGTCCCTGGAAAATGTTCAGCGATTCGATGAGCTCGTCATCGGTGTCGACGGACAGTCCCAGACCCGCCGCGATCGGGGCCGCGGTCTCCTGCGCCCGCTCCAGCGGTGAGGCGACCACGTACACGATGTCGCGCATCGCGAGCCAGTCCGCCACGGCCTGGGCCTGCGCTCGACCCCTCTCGGAGAGGTGGTAGTCGGGAAGTCGACCGTAGAGGATCTTGTCGGGGTTGTGCACTTCACCGTGGCGCATGACGTGCACCACTGTCTTCACGGCCTCGGCGGCCCCGGACGGCTTGTCGGTCATGCCGGTTTGACCGCCTCGGCGGCGGCGCGCGCCGCGGCGGGCAGCGCGGCGGCGATCCGGTCGAATGCGTCGTCATCCAAAGCCGTTGACACGAACCACGTCTCGAAAGCACTCGGCGGCGCATACACACCGGCGTCCAGCAGCGCATGGAAGAAGGCCGGGAACCGCCACGTCTCCGAGGCCCGCGCTGAGGCGAAGTCGGTGACCGGCTGGTCGGTGAAGAACACGCTGAACATGTTTCCGGCCCGCGAGACCGTATGCGCCACACCGGCTTCGGTCAACTCCTGCTCGAGCAGGGCCGTGAGGCGCTCAGCGTTGGCGTCGAGTGTGGCGTACACCGAGTCGTCGGCTGCGCGCAGTGTCGCCAGACCGGCCGCCATCGCGACGGGGTTCCCGGACAAGGTGCCGGCCTGATACACCGGCCCCAGCGGGGCCAGCCGCTCCATCACCTCGGCGCGGCCGCCGAACGCCGCCGCGGGCAGCCCGCCACTCATCACCTTGCCGAAGGTGAACAGGTCCGCGTCGACGGGATCGAGGCTGTACCAACCGGACCGGCTGACCCGGAAGCCGGTCATCACCTCGTCGACGATCAGCAGGGCACCGTGGTCGGCCGTGATGCGGCGCAGCGCAGCGTTGAAACCGTCCTGCGGGGCCACCGTGCCCATGTTGCCCGGACTGGCTTCGGTGATCACGCAGGCGATCTCGTCGCCGAACCGAGCGAAGACCTCGTCGACGGCGGCCACGTTGTTGTAGGGCAGCACGATCGTGTCGGCTGCGGCGGCGCCCGTCACACCCGGCGAGGACGGCAGCCCGAGCGTGGCGACACCGGAGCCGGCGTCGGCGAGCAGCGCGTCGCTGTGGCCGTGGTAGCAGCCGGAGAACTTCACGATCTTGGCCCGACCGGTGTAGCCGCGCGCCAGCCGGATCGCACTCATCGTGGACTCGGTACCGGAGTTCACCAGCCGCAGCCGCTCGACCGGCGCGACCCGGCTGATGATCTCGGCGGCCAATTCCGACTCCGAGGGGGTCGGCGCACCAAAGGACAGGCCGTCGGTCACGACCCGCTGCACCGCGGCGACCACGTCCGGATGCGCATGGCCGAGGATCATCGGTCCCCACGAGCAGACCAGGTCGACGTAGCGGTTGCCGTCGGCGTCGGTCAGCCAGTAACCGTTGGCCGAGGTGATGAACCGAGGGGTGCCGCCGACCGAGGTGAACGCCCGCACGGGTGAGTTCACCCCGCCCGGGATGACGGCCGACGCCTCGGCGAACAACCGCGCCGACACCTCGGTGGTGATCTGGTCAGCACGCATGGCCACCAGTGTCCCAGCCGGGTGCAAACCGTCAACTACAGGGTGTAGTGGGCACGCGCTTGAGCCGCGTGCGGCTTCCGACTTGGATGGGGGCCATGCAGCTCCCGCAGTGGCTCGCCCGGTTTAACCGCCGGGTCACCAATCCGATCCAGCGGTTGTGGGCGGGGTGGGCTCCGTCGATGGGCATCCTCGAGCACACCGGGCGCAAATCGGGTAGGCCGTACCGGACCCCGCTGACGGTGTTCCCGACCGCTGACGGGGTGGCCGTTCTGCTCACCTACGGCCCGGACCGGGACTGGTTGAAGAACATCACCGCAGCGGGCGGTGGGCGGATGAGAAGGTATGGCCGGACGTTCGGCGTCCGTGACCCCCGGGTGGTGACGAAAGCCGAGGCGGCGCCGTCGGTCACCGGGTGGATGCGGCCCCTGTTCGGGCTGCTGCCGTTCGACCAGGCCGTCCTGCTGACGCGGGTTTAATCGCGCGGTGACAGGCGGGCCCGGATCGGGCCCTTGGCGATGGTGGTGAACGGCACGTCGCACTCGAATGTGCTGTCCAGCGATTCGATCCGGGCGGCCCGCACGATCGTGGCCAGCGCCAGTGTCGTCTCCAGCCGTGCGAAGTGTTCGCCGATGCACGGGCGCCCGCCGGCGAGGAACGGCAGGAACTGCCAGCGCTCGCGGTTCGCGGCGTTCTCGGGGCTGAACCGCTCGGGGTCGAAGACCATCGGGTCGGGCCAGAGCGCTGGATCGTGATGCAGTCCGTAGAGCCCGAGCGCCACGAGGGTGCCCGCCTCGACGCGGTAACCGTCGACCGCGATGTCGCGGGTGGCCAGCCGGGCCACCCCGGCCGCCGGCGGGCACAGCCGGATCGCCTCGTGCAACACCTGCACGGTGTACGTCAGCCGGGGCACGTCGTCGGGGGTCAGCTCCCGCACGCCGATGGCTGCGGCCTCCGCGGCGACGCGGTCCTGGATGTCGGGATGACGTCCCAGCGCCCACAGCGAGAAGGTGAGCGCAGTCGAGGTCGTGTCGTGCCCGGCGAGCATGAAGATCAGCAGGTCGTTGGAGATGTCGTCGTCTGAGAGCGGCACCCCGGTCTCGGGATCCCTGGCCGCCATCAGCGCCCGCACGAGCGGGGCGTCGCGCGTCGGGTCGTCGCGACATGCGCGCACCATCTCGTCGGTGATCTCCCTCATCTCGGCGACCGCGCGGCGCGCCCGGCGCCGAGCAGGCGTGGGCAGCCAGCGCGGCGCCCGCACCGGCCGCAGTGCGCGGTCGGCGGTGTAGGAGGACGCGACGTGCATGCAGCGGGCGATCGTGTCGGCGCGCTCGTTGAGGTCGACACCCAGGACCGAATGTCCCAACGACTGCATCGCGACGCGGCGGCACTCGACGTCGAGGTCGAGCTCACCGCCCTCGGGCCAGCGGTCGACGAATGCCTGGGCGGCCGCGGACATGTAGCCGCCGAAATTGCGGACGTTCTGCTTGGTGAACACCGGCTGCAGAGCCCGTTTGCGCGGCCGCCACAGCTCGTTGGGCAGCACGAACAGGCTGTCGCCTGCCATGTTGCGGACTTCGTCGTGGTAGATGCATCGCTCAGACGAGCCATCGGGGCGTCCGAGTATGTCGCGCATACCGGCGGGCGACATGACGGCGACGATCGGTTGATACAGCCACTTCGGCGCGACCTGTATGCGCGTGATCGGTCCGCCGGCGTCGCGGATGACGTCCTGGCCGATGTCGAGCCTGCGGAGAAGTCGGACCAACCGCCAGATCGGCAGCGGGTTCTTCGGCACCAGCGGCAACGCCGAAACGTCGAGCGTGGTGGTCATGTGCAGATCATCGCCCAGGTCGCGGCCGCTCGGCACCGGTACGCGATATTCACGCCGACCAGGTGAGCAGTGCGCCTTCACCTTTCGTCATCACCGTCCCGGGCATGACCCGGATGCGGTACGGCGCCAACCGCAGCGCGGCGAACTGCTCGGAGGTCGGCCCGTCCTGCCACATCGGGATGATCCGAGGGTCGTAACCCACCGGTGCAGGGGCGGTGGCGAACTTCTCCCACACCGCGGCCCTGGTTTCGTCGTCGACGTACCACTCGACCAGACACTCCGCGCTGCACGTGTCGTGATTGGTGGTCCAGTAACTCACCGAGACCTCCGGGTGCACCGCGAGGTGGTTCTTCTTCACCGGAGAGGGCACGGTGGCGATCCAGCCGAGGAGATCGGTCCCGTCCCACTCCCAGAACGGATGCAGGATGCGAGTGCGCGGCCGGCCGTTCGCGTCGACAGTGGCAACCGAGGCCCACACAATCGAGTGGGCCATGTCGATGAACGCCGGCGCGATCTGTTCCAGAGAGGTCACGGTTGCCTAGCGTAGGCACGCGACCGCTCGGACAATCAGGTACCGCTGCCCTCGGATGCTTCGCTGCCCGCAGATTCCTTGCTGAACTTCGGGTTTCCGTCATCGTCGAGCCAGTCGTTCACCGCGGTACCCGCGACGGCGCCACCGCTGCCCGGCATCTTCGTGGTCGGCCTCTCTTCTTCGTAGGCCTTGTGCATCTCTTTGGCCTTTTCCCGATGCTCGTCGGTCACTTCGGGTTTCTCGGTGGGCGGCGGCGTTTCCTGCTCGCTGGTGACCTGGTGGTGTTCGTCGGTCTCCGGTTCGGCTTTGCGCTGCTCCTCGATGAACCCTTCGTTCTCCTGGCCTTGTTCGCTGGTCATGGACCATGACTGCCCGGAGAGCCGAAATACGAAACGCAGTTCGCCTAACCGGTGGGCACGGTTCGCAAAGCGGTGGGCAGGCTGGGAAGGAAGTGTTTGCGAGCGAAAGCGCGGATGTCGTCGGCGGACTCCAGAGGCTGGGAGCTGGGCAGCAGCAACACCATCACCGCATACCGCAGGATCGTGTCGGCCAATTCCTCGACGGCCTCCTCGCCGATCCGCTCGGCGAATCCAGCGGGGAAGATCACCCGCAACGCTGCGGCCATCCGGATGATCGCGGCGTCGTAGTGCGTGCGGGCCAGTTCGAGCAGCAGCGCGGGATCGTCGGTCAATATCCGGTACAGCACGCGGTGGCGACGGAACTTCAGGATCGACAGGGTGAACGCCTCGACGTAATAGTTCGATTGCGGCCCAACCCGTTTGACCTCTTCGGCGATGTCGGCGAACAGCGCGATGTTCTCGCGTTCGATCACCGCGGCCACGAGCTCGTCGCGGTTGGCGAACCGCCGGTAGATCGTGGTCCGGCTGACGCCTGCGCGGCGGGCGACGTCGTCGAGTGCGACCCGCCGGAAGCCGTGCCGCTCGAACTCGATGACGGCGGCGTCCAGGATGGCTTCCGTCGCGGGCGACGAATCAAGCCCCGTCGCGGGCGACGAATCAAGGCCCGTCGCGGGCGACGAATCAAGCCCCGTCGCGGGCGACGTATCAGACCCGTTGGCCGGGTCAGGCCCGGGCATAACCCTTTTGGGCGTAGCTGTTGTAGCGCCAACTCATGGGCAGACGATCCCACACCCAGTTGACCGGGCGCGACCGCCACAACGCCGCGAACCGTTGGTAGCGGCGCTCCTGGCGTTCACTCCACGGCAGTTGCAGCAGCTCGCGCGCGCGGGGCGGCAGTCCGCCGGTGGTCAGGAACGCCGCGAGCGGATTGAACACCGGCGCGATCAGCTTCCACGCCCACGCCGGGACACCCTTGGGGCGCGGGAAACCCTTCGTGACGTAGCCGACGCCGTAGACCGCGGTCTTGTGTGCGACGACGATCTCGTCGAGCATGCGGTCCCAGTACCGTTCGAACTCGTCGTAGGTGGCGGGCATCGGCCGGTCGCTCACGCCGTAGCGGCGGTACCACGTCTTGGACTCGAGATAGATTTGCTCCTTCTCCTCGCGGCTCAGCCGCTTGACGAAGGTGTCGGCGAAGTACAACACCTGTTCGACGAACGTCGCGTGCGCCCAGAAGTAGGTCTCCGGATCCAGGGCGTGGTACCGGGCCCCGTCGGGCATCTTGCCCTTGATGTCGGTGTGGAAGTCGCGCACCTGGGCGCCCGGGTGGTCCTCATCGGAGCCGTAGACCGTGTTGAAGATCGGCGGCAGCGAGCGCTTGACCCGCGCGGCGGTGTCGTCGAAGAACACCGAGTGGTCGAGGACGCCTTGGCCGAGTTCGGCCAGCATGTTCTGCAGCACCGCGGGGCGCGGCCCGATCAGGTACATCCGGTTGTCCCCGAAGTAGCGCCACACCAGCGACTGCGGGCCCAGCGGCAGCGCATCGTCGACGGGCCTGTCTGTCTCCACCAATTCGGTCATGTGACACAGTGTTACAAATTTTGCACTTTGTACCAAGCGGCTGTGAGCGGCCTCTCACTTCCCGCGAGCGACCTGTTTTGCACGGGATCGCTCGGCGTGTCACCGGCAAACGCGGTCACTCGCGGGGCGAAGGGGCAGCGCGCCGATCGCGGCGCCAATGCGCGATGGCCAGCACCACGAACACACCGGCGACCGCGGCCAGCAGCAGCGCGAGCCCCACCATCGGCGCGCTGTACTCGACCGAGGTTGTCTGCGGTTCGCCTTCGAGCACCGGCGGGACCGCGACCGTCGTCGGGGCCGCAAGCCAGCTCAGCACGCTGCCCACCGCGGCGGCGACGGCCAGCACCAGCTCGAGCGCTGCGCGGACCGTCATGCCGGCGGAATGCGCTCTTCGATGAGCTGGGTCAACGTCTGCCGCAGCGTTTGATGCTTGCGGGCCCAAGCCTGCGCGGTGCGGTCATTGGTCATCTTCAGCCCGATACCGGTGCGGCCGCGCGGCACACCGGTGAGCTCGCCCAGCGCCCGCGCCGACTGCCATTTCGGCGGCTCCGAACCGGTGGCCTCGGGATAGACGCGGACGATCTCGTCGGTACTGATGCGCTCGGTGCCCTGCCGCAGCGTCTCGGGTGTCAACTCGACCGAGGTGTGGATACGGGCGGCCTTGACCTGTATCGCGAGGAAGCCGCTGACGAGCACCAGGAACATCCCGGGAACCACCCACTGGAACCCGTAGCCGGCTGACGCCTGGATCAGTCCCATCGCGATCGCCGCACCGGGGCCGGCGGCCAACCACCACCAACTGGCCCCCTGCTCGTAGAACAGCACCTGCGGCGCGGTCTGCTTGTCGGTCACGTCGCTTCCTCTTGCGCGTTCGCGCTGGGCCGGGTGATCAGGACGGCGCCCGCGATCAGGGGCAGCAGCCCGAGCACCGTCACGATGTGCACGACGCCGCGCATCGCGAGCAGCACCACGAACACGACGATGGTCAGCGCCAACGCGACGCCGGCGCGGCGGAACCGGACATCGCCCGCGCGGCTGCGGCCCGCGAGGAACGCCATTCCCGCACCGGCGACGGCGGTGAGGACCCCCGCGCCGCGAAACAGCGGCGGCAGATTGACCGAGGCGGCGATCAGCCCGCCCAGCATCAACATCACCGCGGCGACAACCCAGCACCAGAAGGCGGCAGTGACGACGCGGGCTCGCGGCGCAGGAGCGGTCATGGTCGGGTCAGCCTATCGGGTCACCGGGTGAAGTAGTCGTTGGCGTCTTTACGGTGCAGCAGGTACACACCGCCCACGATCAGCACCGAACCGAGGATGGCGGTGACGGCGTAGGCGAGCGCGGCCGCCGGTGGCCGTTCCTCGCCGAACAGGCTGCTCACGGCGTACACGACCGCCGCGATACCTGCGCCGGTCAGCACGGTGCGGGCCCACCGGTAACCCTGGCGCATCAGGAATTGGAACGTCAGCGCCACGGCGCCGAGGATCACGATGAACACCGCCGAGAGGGCCAGCACCGGTGCGGGCAGGCCGTCGGCGCGTTCGCTGACCAGCAGGTCGACGACCTGGCCGACGACCATCAGGACGACCGCGACCACCCAGAGCCAGAAGCCGGTGTCGACGTCGTCCGGGCGGCCACCCGACTCGGGCTGCTGGCCGGCCTCATCCGGTCGGCCCTGCGGTTCGGGATTCACGCCAGCCAACCGGCGACGTCGGCCGCCCAGTACGTCAGGACGATGTCTGCCCCGGCCCGCCGGATGCTGGTCAGCGTCTCCAGAGCCACCGTCTGCAAGTCGATCCAGCCGTTGGCGGCTGCGGCGCTGATCATCGAGTACTCACCGGAGACCTGGTAGGCGGCCACGGGAACCGGCGACAGGTCGGCGGCCGCGCGCACCACGTCGAGGTAGCCCATCGCGGGCTTGACCATGACGATGTCGGCGCCTTCGTCGATGTCGAGTTCCACCTCGTGCAACGCCTCGCGCGCGTTGGCCGGATTCTGTTGGTACGTGCGACGATCGCCGCGCAGGCTCGATCCCACCGCTTCCCGGAACGGCCCGTAGAAACCCGAGGCGAACTTCGCGGCGTACGCCAGGATGACGGTGTCGGTGTGCCCGGCGGCGTCCAGCCCGTCGCGGATCGCCGCGACCTGGCCGTCCATCATTCCGCTCGGCCCGACCACGTGTGCCCCTGAATCCGCTTGCGCCACAGCGAGTTCCACGTAGCGCTTGTTGGTCAGGTCGTTATCGACCCTGCCCGACGCGTCCACGATTCCGCAGTGGCCGTGGTCGGTGAACTCGTCGAGGCAGGTGTCGGCCATCAGCACGGTGTCGTCGCCGAGGTCACTGGCCAGGTCGCGCAGGGCGGCGTTGAGGATGCCGTCTTCGGCGACGCCGACGGAGCCGGTGGGATCCTTGTCCGCGTCGCGCGGCACGCCGAACAGCATCAGGCCACCCACACCGGCGGCGACCGCGTCTTCGGCGGCGCGACGCAGCGAGTCGCGGGTGTGTTGGACGACACCGGGCATCGACGAGATCTGGCGTGGCTCGTCGATACCGTCGGCGACGAACATCGGCAGCACGAGTTGCCGTGGCTCCAAGGTGGTTTCGGCGACGAGTCGCCGCAGCGCCGGAGTCGTGCGCAGCCTGCGGGGGCGATGCCTAGGAAAGCCCATGCAAACCCACCTTCGGTGTTGCGGTCAGCGGCGGCGGCTCTTCTTACGCGGCGGCGGCAGTGCGCCCTCGGCCCGCAGCCGGGCGGCGTGCTCGGCGAGCGCCTCCACCAGCGGTCCGACGGCGGCCACCTCGGGCTGCACATCGACGCGCAGACCGAATTCCGCTGCGGTCTCGGCAGTCTTGGGCCCGATGCACGCGACGATGGTGCGCGCGTGCGGCTTGCCCGCGATACCGACCAGGTTGCGCACCGTGGAGCTCGAGGTGAAGCAGACCGCGTCGAAGCCACCGGTCTTGATCATCTCGCGGGTGTGCGCAGGCGGCGGCGCGGCGCGCACCGTGCGGTACGCCGTGACGTCCTCGATCTCCCAGCCGCGCTCACGCAGACCCTCGGCCAGCGTCTCGGTGGCGATGTCGGCGCGCGGCAGCAGCACGCGATTCACCGGGTCGAAAACGTCGTCGTACGGCGGGAATTCGTCGAGCAGGCCGAGCGACGATTGCTCACCCGCCGGAACCAGCTCGGGATTGATGCCGAACGCCCGCACCCGGTCTGCTGTGGCCTGGCCGACGCAGGCGATCCTCACACCCGAGAACGCCCGGGCGTCGAGACCGAACTCGTTGAACTTCTCCCACACCGCACGCACCGCGTTGGTGGAGGTGAACACCACCCACTGGAACCGGCCGTCGACCAGTCCCTTGACCGCGCGCTCCATCTGAGCGGGGCTGCGCGGCGGCTCGACGGCGATGGTGGGGACCTCGATCGGCAGCGCGCCGTGGCCCACCAACTTCTCGCTCATCTCACCGGCCTGGTCCTTGGTGCGGGGCACCAGCACGGTCCAGCCGTACAGGGCGCGGCTCTCCCACCAGTTCAGCTTGGTGCGGTTGGCCACGGTCTTGCCGATGGTCACCACGAGCGGTCCGGCCAACGGACCGGCCGGCTCGGAGCCCGCCAGGGTGGCCTTGTCCAGCAGCCCGGCCAGCGTCGTCTCGACCGAACGCTGCTGGCAGGTGGTGCCGTTGGCGGTGACCACCAGTGGCGTGGTGTCGGTGAGCCCGTATTCGATCAGCGTGCGCGCCGCGTCGGGCAGATGCGACGCCGTCGCGTGCAGGATCAGCGGGCCGGGCGCGGCGGCCAATGCGGCCCAGTCGACGTCGGGGTCGCGGACGTCGGCCACCGTGTGCGCCGATCCCAGCGGCAGGCCGGCGTAGGTGGGCACCGCGGTGGTGTCCGGCAGGCCCGGCACGATCTCAAAGTTCAGGTGCGACTTCGCCAACGCCGACACCTCGGTGATCACGGCGTCCACCGACAGCGGATCGCCCGCCACCAGCCGGACCACGTCGACCCCGGTGCGGGCCTCGGTGATCAGCGTCTTGGCTACCTCGGCCGGATCGCCGACGGCCGACCGGATATCCGGTCCGCCCGGCAGGGTCGGTGCTTCCTTACCCGAGGTTTCGCCGTTGTCGGCGGCCTCGGCCGGCTCGGGCCCCGACGGGGGCGGCAGTTCGCAACCCACCAGGGCCAGTACCGCTTCGGGCACCTCGGGATCGGTGAACACCAAGGCAGCGTTGGCGAGCACCGTGTGGGCCCGCGTCGTCAGCAGTCCCGGGTCGCCAGGACCCGAACCGACGAACGTGATGCGGCCCGGCTTCGGCTTGCGCCCCCGCCCGCTGGTCTGGCCTGTCATCTCAGTCACTCCGCTCTACAGCTCAGTTGGCGTCCGCCATGAGTTCGCGCGCCCCGAGGTCGAACAGCTCCTCGGCCACCGAGAGCCCCAGCTCCCGGGCCCGGTCGGTCGTGCCGACGCCGGACGCGCGGATCACGTCGGATCCGTCCAGTGCCGCCACGCAGCCGCGCAGCGACACCTCTTCGAAGACGTTGCCGTCCTCATCGATGGACTCGACCACCTCAGCGATCGCGCCCACCGGTGCGTGACAACCCGCCTCCAGTCGGGCGAGCAGGGCCCGTTCAGCGGTGACCGCGGCGCGTGTGTCGGCGTCGTCCAACTCCGCCAGCAGCGCAGCGAGCTCGGTGTCGCCTGCGCGGCACTCGACCGCGAGCGCACCTTGAGCCGGCGCTGGCAACATCTGCACCGGCTCGAGAGTCTCGGTGACATCGGCCAGTCGCCCGATGCGGGCCAGTCCCGCCCGTGCGACTACGATGCCGTCGAGATCACCGTTGCTAACCCTGTTCAACCTGGTATCCAGGTTGCCTCTTAGGGGGCGGATTTCCAAACCGAGACCCAGTGCTCTAAGCTGTGCCGCCCTGCGCGGGCTCGATGTGCCGATCAAAGAACCCGGCGGCAACTCCCCGAGCACCAGCCCGTCGCGTGCCACCAGGGCGTCCCTGGGGTCTTCGCGGGGGGGACTCGCGGCGATGACGAAGCGGGCGTCAGCCGCGGTAGGCAGATCCTTGAAGGAGTGCACGGCGGCGTCCACCCGGCCGTCGTGGATGGCTTCGCGCAGGGCCGCGGTGAACACGCCAACGCCGATCTCGGCGATCGGGCCCTGGTTGCGGTCGCCCTCGGTGGAGATGGGGACGAGCTCGGCCGCGTGTCCGTTCGCGATGAGCGCGTCTCGGACCGTACCGGCCTGAGTGGTCGCCAGGAGACTGGCGCGAGTGCCTATCCGAATTACAGTCAAGCGTTACTCGGCCTTATCGAGATCTGGTGCGATCAAAGGCAATTCGGGCCCGGCGACGGCGTCGACGGCCTGCTGGTCGAGCTCGAAGAGCTCACGCAGCGCCTCGGCGTAGCTGTCTCCGCCCGGCGCACTCGCCAGCTGCTTGACGCGCACGGTCGGCGCGTGCAGGAGTTTGTCGACGACCCGTCGCACCGTCTTGGCGACCTCGTCGCGGTGGATGGCGTCCAGGCCCGGCAGGCGGTGGTCCAGCCTCAGCAGCTCGGCCTCGACCACGTCGGCGGCGCGCTGGCGCAGCGCGGTGACGGTCGGGGTGACCTCTGCCATCCGCTGACCGGCCAGGTAGTTGGCGACCTCGGCGGCGACGATCGCGCGGGCGGCTTCGGCGTCGGACGCCGCGGCGCGGGCCGCCGGTTCGCGCTGGATGCGCTCCATGTCGACGACGTAGACGCCGGGCAGGCCCGCCACGGCGGGGTCGACGTCACGGGGCATGCCGAGATCGCAGATGACCAGCTGCTTGGGCTCTTGGCCGTGCGCGAGGCCGCGGTGCACGTCGGCCAGTGAGACCACCGGGCGCACCGCTCCGGTGCAGCAGACCACCACATCGGCGTCGGTCAGCAGCGGCGGCAGGTGATCGAACGGGAAGGCGTGCGCGTCGACGCCCAGTTCCCGGACGTTGGCGGCGAGCCGTTTGGCCCGCGGCTGGCTGCGGTTCACGACGTGGATGCGGTCGACGCCCGCGCGGGTCAGGTGTTTGGCGGCCAGCGAGCCCATCGAACCCGCCCCGATGACCACCGCGGTGCGGCCGGCCAGCGAGCCGAGCTTGGACTCGGCGGTGCACAGGGCGACGGACACCACCGACGCGCCCGCGGCGTCGATGCCGGTCTCGGTATGCACCCGCTTGCCGACGGCCAGCGCGCGCTGCGAGAGCTCGTGCAGGGTGCGTCCGACGGTGTGGTTGGCCTCGGCGGCGGCGTACGCGCGGCGCACCTGGCCGAGCACCTGCTGTTCTCCGACGACGGCGGAATCCAGGCCCGAGGCCACCGCGAACAGGTGCTCGACGGCCGCTTCGGCGTACCGCACATACGCGTATTTGGTCAGGTCGTTGAGGCTCATGCCGGAGTGCTCGGAAAGCACCTGGCCGATCACCGACAGCCCGCCGTGAAACGCGTCGACGACGGCGTAGATCTCCACGCGATTGCAGGTCGACAGCACCATGGCCTCGGTGACGAGGGAGGACTGCAGCACCTGGTCGACGATCTTGGCCTGATCGGACTCGTCGGTGCTCAGTTGCTCGAGCACCGACACCGGCGCACTGCGGTGCGAAACCCCGAAAAGCAACACGCTCACGGCTTCATCACCACGTCATCCAAGGTAGTCGTTGAACAGTTAGCTCACCAAATTCCCCACCATTATCGCCGAAATTGCGTTCCAGCAGCCGAATCACGAGTGGAGGCCTGCTGGAACGCAATTTCGCGCAGAAACGGACGGTCACTTCGCCAGGTCGGCCCGAAGGCGGGGCTCGTCGATCTCCCAGTAGCTGTGCTCGCTGCCGTCGAGCAGAACGACCGGAAGCCGGTCGCCGTATTCCGCGCGCAGCCCGGAATGACCCGCGGCCGCGGCGGCGTCGACATCGGTGACGGCCAGCGTGAAGCCCAATTCGTCGGCCAGCGCCGCGAGCCGGGCCGCCGCCGCGGTGCAGATCGTGCAACCGTCGCGCGTCAGCAACTCCACCTGGTGCTCCACCTCGCCAGTATCTCCACCTCCGTGACTTAGGGTTGATCCGTGTCTCGAAATGGCGACCGCGAAGCTGCTGAACAGCAACTTGCGGGTGAGGCGAGCGCAGAGGCGGCCGTCACCGACCTCATGGCCGAGGCTGCCACGGCGCCACCCGCACCGCCCCCGGACCTGACCGCGGCGGCGTTCTTCGACGTCGACAACACCCTCGTGCACGGCTCGTCGCTGCTGCACTTCGCCCGCGGCCTGGCCGCGCGCAAGTACTTCACCTACGGCGACGTCGCACGGTTCGTCTACGCGCAGGCGAAGTTCCAGCTGACCGGCCGCGAGAACAGCGAGGATGTGGCCGCAGGCCGGCGCAAGGCGCTGGCCTTCATCGAGGGCCGCTCGACGGCCGAACTGATGGCGGTCGGCGAGGAGATCTACGACGAGATCATCGCCGACAAGATCTGGCCGGGCACGCGCGCGCTCGCGCAGATGCATCTCGACGCCGGACAGCAGGTGTGGCTGGTCACCGCGACCCCGTACGAGCTGGCCGCGACCATCGCCAAGCGGCTGGGCCTGACCGGGGCGCTGGGAACGGTCGCCGAGTCCATCGACGGGGTGTTCACCGGGCGCCTGGTCGGCGACATCCTGCACGGCACGGGCAAGGCGCACGCGGTGCGCTCGCTGGCCATCCGCGAGGGTCTCAACCTGCGCCGCTGCACGGCCTACTCGGACAGCTTCAACGACGTGCCGATGCTCTCGCTGGTGGGTACGGCGGTGGCGATCAACCCCGACGCCGATCTACGCGACCTGGCCCGTGAGCGGGGGTGGGAGATCCGCGACTTCCGCACCGCCCGCAAGGCCGCGCGCATCGGTGTGCCGTCGGCGCTGGCGCTCGGCGCGGCCGGAGGAGCGCTGGCGGCGGTGGTCTCCCGCCGGCAGGAGGGCCGCTGACGGGCCGCTCTGGTCGCGGCGGTGGCCGAGACCCGCTGATAGGCTCGCGCCGCTGACTCCGACGAGGAGAGACGGCAGCGCGCGCACCCGAGGAGCAGTTCAGGTATGGCAATCGCAGAGAACATCATCGGAACGCACTACCGGTATCCCGATTACTTCGAGGTCGGCCGGGAGAAGATCCGTGAGTTCGCACAGGCGGTCAAGGACGAGCATCCCGCGCACTTCACCGAAGAGGCCGCCGCCGAGTACGGCTACGACTCGCTGATCGCGCCGCTGACCTTTCTGGCCGTCGCCGGTCGGCGCGTTCAGCTGGAGATCTTCAACCAGTTCGACGTGCCGATCAACATGGAGCGCGTGCTGCACCGCGACCAGAAGATCACCTTCCACCGCCCGATCCTGGCCGGCGACAAGCTGTTCTTCGACTCCTACCTCGATTCGGTCACCGAATCGCATGGCGCCATCGTCACCGAGGTGCGCGGCGAGGTAACCGACGCCGACGGCAACCCCATCCTGACGAGCGTCGTCACGGTTATGGGCGAGGCGCAGTCGGACACCGAAGCCGACGAGGTGAGCCAGCGCATCGCGGCCGCACGCGACGAGGCAATCGCGAAAATGATTGCCAAGCAAAGTAATTCGTAGAGCTAGCGGCTTTTCGCGCGCTCAGCCGAAGAACGTGTTCCGGCGCTGGGTGAGCAGTTGGTACAGCGTCTGCTGGATGGTCTCGCGCACCTGGTCGGTGAGTTCGAAGGTGACCATCGGATCGTCGGCGGCCGACTCGTCGTAGTCCGCGGTCTCGATCGGTTCGCCGAACTGGATGTGCCATTTCGACGGCAGCGGCACCATGCCCGCCGGACCCGCCAGCGGGAAGAACGGGGTGATCGGGAAGTACGGCAGGCCGAGCAACCGGGCCAGCAGCTTGACGTCGGCAATCATCGGATAGATCTCCTCGGATCCGACGATCGAGCACGGCACGATGGGCGCCTTGGTGCGCAGCGCCGCCGAGACGAAACCGCCGCGACCGAATCGCTGCAGCTTGTAGCGGTCTTTGAAGTGCTTGCCCAGGCCCTTGTAGCCCTCGGGGAACACCGCGGTCAGCTCACCCGCGGCCAGCAGCCGATGCGCGTCGGCGGTGCAGGCCATGGTGTGGCCGGCCTTGCGTGCGGCCTGACCGACGACCGGCAGGTCGAACACCATGTCGGCGGCGAGCAGGCGCAGGTCGCGCTGGGCCGGGTGGTGGTCGTGCACCGCCACCGACGTCATCAGCCCGTCGAACGGCAGCACGCCGGCGTGGTTGGCGACCACGAGCGCGGCGCCGGTTTCGGGCAGATGCTCGATCCCGCTGACCTCGACGCGGAACCACGACTTGAAGAGGACTCTCAGCAAAGGCAAAAAGATTGCGTTATTGAGGTGGGCGTCGAACCCGAACTCGTCGACGGTGTATTCGCCCGTCATCCGCTTGCGCACGAACTCGCCGACCGAGGCGATCTGCTTGGCCAGTTCGGTGGGCGTCTCGTCGGCCGGAGGTGCGCCCGTGACGCCACCGCGGTGCTCATCGATCTCGCGGACGACGGCGGCGATCTCCTCGGCGGAGGCCCCACCTACCGGATCCGACAGCTGCGAGGGATGTCGGCGCGAGCCCTGCGCTCGTGCGGCATTACGCCGCTGAGCCGCTGCACGGCCCGAATTGCCATGCAGCGGAATGACTTTCGCCTTGGACTCGCCCGCCACGGTCGTTTCCTTCTCCCCACCCGATAGATTGATGCGCCTAGCGCCCCCACCGTTGCGCCGCGGCAACGGCGCGACTCTCCATTGAGCGTACCCACCGTGGGTCGACGATCGGAGTCAATCCGCGACCTCGGACGTAATCGTCGAAGGCCTCCACCGTCGTCCACTTCGGGTTATAGCCGAGATCGTTGCGCATCCGCGATGTGTCCATCACTCTGCCATAACTGAGGTAGTTCAGCTGCTCACGATCGAGTTCAGTGTAACGAGTCGCGCGCCTCAGCGAATCCACCGCCGCCAGCGCCGATCGCGGCACGGGCAACGCGATCCGGCCGGCCCTCCGGATCGCCTGGCTCATCATCACGATCCCGGACGCGCCGACGTTGTAGGTGCCCGCCTTGCCCGCCATCGTCGCGCGCTCGAGCGCCCCGAGCGCATCCTGCTCGTGCAGCAGTTGGAGCCGGGCGTCGTGTCCGATGACCGTCGGCACCACCGGGCCGGCGAGGTAGCGCGACAGCGCGGTGTCCATGCCCGGCCCGATCATGTTGGCCAACCGCAGGATGGTCACCGCGATGTCGGGCCGACGACGCCCCAGTCCTCGCGCATAGCTCTCGATGTCGATGCTGTCGCGGGCGAAGCCCTCCCCCGGTGGCCGCCGCGCGCTGGTGTCCTCGGTGAACATCACCGGGTCGCGTGAGGTCGAGCCGTACACCTCCGACGTGGACTTGAGCACCACGCGCTGCACCGAGGGCGCCTTCTGGCAGGCCGCGAACAGCTGGATTGCGCCCATCACGTTGAGTTCCTTGAGCGTCGCGCGGCCCCCGGAGCGAGGTGCGTAGGACGCCGCCGCGGCATGCACCACGGTGTCGACGTCACCGTTGCGGATGACCTTCGCGATGAAGGGATTGCGGATGTCGGCACGGACGAACTCCGCGCGGCCCATCCGCCGCAGAAGGTCCTTGCTCGGAGTGATCGCGTCGACGGCGATCACATGGTTGATCAACGGGTTCTGCGCCAACCTGGCCGTCAGGTAGCCGCCGAGGAAGCGGCACGCCCCAGTGACCAGCACGACCTTCGGATACTGCACGGCGTCGCGCGGGTCGGCTCCGTTGACGTCTCCGTTCGCACGACCCTCGGAATCCATGTCCGGTCAGCCTAGCGGCGGCGGGCGGCGATTACTTGCCGAGTTTTCTGCGCTGGACCCGGGTGCGACGAAGCAGCTTGCGGTGCTTCTTCTTCGACATGCGCTTGCGCCGCTTCTTGATGACTGAACCCATGAACTCCGCTACCTACGCCTTACCTGCCCGATGAGCATCGTTGACTGACCCGGCCACTTTACCGGGCTGTGCAGGTAACCGCGAAACGCGCCCAACGGCCGGCGACGGTCGCGCCGGGAACGCGGTGGAGATCAGCCTGCGTCGAAGTACGAGCTCTCCAACATGTCGTGAACAGCCTTCGCATGCACGCGGAACGAGCGGCCGACCCGGACGGCAGGCAGCTCGCCGTTGTGCACCAGTCGGTACACCGTCATCTTGCTGACCCGCATCAGGCTCGCCACCTCGGCGACGGTGAGAAATTGCGCCCGTGGCTGTTGACCGTCGGATCCGGAGTCCCGAGCCGACTTCCCACTGGCCGAATCCCGCGAGGATGGCCCGTTCATAGACGTCATCGCAACCCAATCATTCAGGCACGGGCAGTTCCAGCGGCTTCCCCACCGCTGGCACCGACCCGTGCTTACACGAGGAGAATAGCGTGGCAGATGGTGTTACTGCGACGGGTGTGGGTAATTTAAAGAATTACTCAGATGTAATTCCGAGCTGCTCAGAGCGCTTTTTCGCGGCCTCGACCGCCCTGGCAACGGCCGCCCGCAGGCCGCCCCTCTCGAGTTCGCGCAGACCGGCCGCGGTGGTGCCGCCCGGCGAGGTGACCGTCGCGCGCAGTTGAGCGGGCGTGGTGTCCATTCCGGCACCCGACGGGCTGCCGGCGGCACCGCCCGCGGAGGCGGCCCGGTCGAGGCGATCCAGCAACATCGCGGCCGACCCAGCCATGGTCTGTGCGACGAGGTCGGTGGCCGCCGATCGCGACAGCCCGGCGTCGACGCCGGCGTCGACGAGCGCCTCGACCATCAGGAAGAAATAGGCCGGCCCCGACCCGGAGATCGCGGTGACCGCGTCGAGTTGGGACTCGGGCACCGTGAGCACCCCGCCTACCGCGTCGAATATCGCCGAGACCTCCTTCATCTGTTCGGGGGTGGCGAAGCGACCGGCCGACAGGGCGCTGACTCCCCCGCCGACGACCATCGGTGCGTTGGGCATGACGCGGATCACCGGCGCGCCGGCAGGCAGCTTGTTCTCGTAGTACTCGGTGGTGACGCCAGCCGCGACCGTCACGAAAACCTGTTCGGCCGTATCACTTTCGGCATTGGTCGCCGCATCGACGATCTCGTCGACGAGCCCGGCCACGTCGGCGGGTTTGACGGCCACGATCACGTAGCTCGCGTGGTCCACCGCATTGGCCACCGTCGTCACCAGCACCGAATAGGTGTCGGCCAGGTACTGGGCCCGGTCCGAATCCTTCTCCGCCACCGCCAGGTCCTTGACCTGCCGTCCGGCCCGCAGCAGCCCGGACAGCAGTGCCTCACCGATACTTCCACCGCCGACGATCGCGATTCTGGCCATGCCGGAAGCATTGCAGACGGTCGGGCACCGCGTGTGCGGCCACCCTCCGCGGCTTGCCGCCTATCCCTGCGGAACCATCGCGAGTTGGCGGGTCTGCACGACGATGTGGCCCTCGCAGTCGACGACGATGTGGTCCTCGTCGAACCAGTCCTGGCCGATCTGCACGGTCGTGCAGAGCACGCGCAACCACCCGTCGGCCGGCCTGCTGCGCAGGTACGCCGTCAGCTGGACGGTGGGCGCCCAACCGAACCGGTTGACGCCGAACGTCACAGGAGCCGACACGTCGCCGCACAGCAGGGCGAAAAGCACGTCCGGGGCGACACCCTTGGGCCGCACCCAGTACTCGATCACCGGCGGGCCGCCGTCGGACCGCGGTTCCATCGTGGTCAGCGAGGGCCGGATGTCGCAGCCGCGCGCGAGGTGCACGATGTCGGCCATCGGGTGGCCCTCACCGATCGGCTCGAGACCGGGCGGCGGATCCGGTTGCATCAACGGGATCACGGGATTGACCGAGAGCAGCGGCGTCACATGATGTTCCGGCTCGCCGAGCGTGATCGCGGCCCGCACAGCTGTACGGTCGCCTTGTCTGAGTTCGACGTCGATCAGGCTGACGCGACGCCCGCGTTTGCGCACGGTTGTGACCACCTGCATCGGGCCGGGGTCGGGCGCCCACAGGAAGTTTCCCGAGACCGCGATCGGTTCCACGCCACCACTCGCCTGCTCCCCCGGTTCGTCCCCTGCGCTGCGCGCGTGGGCCGATCCTTCCAGCCCCCTGGAATGCTCCGTCCGCGCGGCGTTCGCGCACAGCGCGAGCATCGCTCCGCCGTGCACCTTCGGCCCGATCGTCCAATGTTCGTTCAGCTCACCGTGATACACGCCGTCACCGGCGTGGGTGAGCGCCATGGCGTCGGTGAACAGGGTGGAGCCGGCCATCTGGTGAATCCTTCTGGAAGCGAGTTGGGAACGAGGTCAGGGTGTGTCAGCGAAGCAGGTGCCTGCGCGCGAACTGCAACGACTCGACCAGTAGCGCTTCGCGTTCGGCGGCGGTGCGCGCACCCGATGTGGTCACCTCAAGGATCACATGGCCGTTGAAGTCGCTTGCGGCCAGCATCTCGCACACCTCCACCGTCGGCTGAGTACCGCGGCCGGGCACCAGATGCTCGTCGGTCGAGGCGCCGCTGCCGTCGCACAGGTGCAGGTGCACCAACCCCTCGCCCATGCGGCGCGCCATCTCGAGTGCGTCGGAGCCGGCGGTCGCGGTATGGGACAGGTCGAGCGTGTAGTGGGCGTGGTCGCCGTCGAGCGGATCGTAGGACGGCGCGAATGCCGAGATGCCCGGGCCGGGCCTGCCACCGCGTTTGCGCATGCGCTCGATCGAGGTCTGACCCGCCCCGAAGAAGCGGTCGGCGCGGAACGGGAACATGTTCTCGACGGCGACCATCACCTCGCTGGACTCCTCGAGCTCGGCCACCTGGTCGGAGAAGCCCTCGGCGTAGCGGCGCTGCCAGCGGAACGGCGGATGCACGACGACGGTCTGGGCGCCCAGTTGCTCGGCGGCGCGCACGCTGCGTTCTAGCTTGGGAATCGGGTTGGCACCCCACACCCGCTGGGTGATCAACAGGCACGGCGCGTGCACGGAGAGCACCGGCATTTCGTAACGCTTCGACAGCTGCTCAATGGCGTCGACATCTTGGCTGACCGTCTCGGCCCACACCATGAGCTCGACCCCGTCGTAGCCGAGCTTGGCTGCGTATTCGAAGGCCGCCTCGGTTCTCAGCGGGTAGACCGAGGCCGTCGACAGACCGACCTTAATGGCTGGACGCACGGGTGATGGGGCGCCTCAAGCCGCCTGCATCAGTGCCAGCGGCCCGAATGTCACCATCGCGCCGACCGCGACGGCGATCAGTGTGCTGCCGATGTCCTCGGTCTTGCGGACCACGCGCACGCCGACCACCAGGCCCAGGATCACCAGCACGCCCAGTACCAGCGCGACGATGCTGTTCCACTTCCACAGCTGGTCGAAGGCGATGAACAGCCCGGCGCCGAACGCGACCGCGACCACGCACTGCCCGACGACCATCGCCCCGCGCAGGAACGACGACATCGCACCCGAACGCGGGACGTCTTCCTCGTCGAGGTCGACGTCGGCCGGGCTCAGGCCGTTGTTCGGCCGGGCGACATCGTCGTCGACGTCGGGACCGCCGAACAGGGCGTCGTCGGGAGAACGCAGGTAGGACGGCCTGTCGTCGCGCTCATCGTCTTGCTCGGGCTCGGTCACGGCGACCGCCGCGTCGGCGGCCTCGTCCTCGTCGGCGTCCGGATCGGCCCAGTCGACCGGATCCGGGCTCATCTCCTCGGCGCCGACCTGGGCATCGCTGGGTTCTGCCGGTGCGCTGCGACCGAGCATGCCGAAGCGCCGGCGCGCGAAGGTCGAGCGCCGCGGCGGGGCGAAGAAGTCGAGGTCCTCGTCGGCGTCGCGCTGCTCGATGTGGGTCTGGTAGTCGGAGTCGGCGTAGTCGTTGTCCTCGTCCGCGCCGGCCGCGGCGCCGGCCTCGTCCTCGAGGGCCTCGGAGTCGACGTCGGAAGTTTCGGTGTCGGAGGCCTCGAGAGGCTCGTCTTCGGGGACCTCGAGGGCTTCCTCCTCGACCGTCTCCTCGGTGTGGTCGACGGCGCCGTTGGCGGCAGCGGCCTCGGCAGTCTCGGCAGTCTCGGCGGGGGCGGCCTCAGCAGCCTCGGTGGCGGGTTCGGCGTCCACGGCCTCGGCGGGTGCGACGGGCTCGGGTTCGGCGGGGGCCTCGACCGTCGCGGCGGCCGAACGCCCCGTGGCGGGTGCGTCGTCGTCACGGATGATCGGGATCTCACCGGTCAGTTCGGCGACGGTCACGGAGTCGGCGCCGCGGCGACGACGGCGCCGCCCGCCGACCGGCGGGGCACCGATCGTGCCGTTGCGCGCCAGCAACTCCGCGACCGAGATGGGTCGCGTGTTGCTGTGGTCGTCTTCTGGTCCTGTCATCGTGTGTTGCCTTCGGGCCTCGTCATCTATCGTCCAGCATTACGCACAAACGTCTGCACTGAGGCCGGATTGTGGGTACCGCCGGCGAGACCGCTGCCATCGGCTTCGCTGTCGAGTCTCCGCAGAATCAGCCCCTCCCGCAACGCCCAGGGGCAGATGTCGACGCTCTCGACACCGAGGGCATTCATGCTCGCCTCGGCGACCAACGCTCCGGCCACGATCTGTGGCGCCCGATCGGCACTCACCCCTTCCAGTTCGGCACGGTCAGCCGCGGTCATCCTAGAGATGAAATTTATGAGCTGCCTTAAGCCGGTGGCGGTCAGCGTCCGTTTGACCCGCGGGCCGGCCCCCGAGGGCGCCGCGCCGGTCAACCTGGCCAGCGACCGGAACGTCTTCGACGATGCGACCGCCAGGTCGGGAGCGCCGGCCTTGAGCATCTCGGCACCGGCGTCGGCCAGCTCGGTGGCCAGCCAGTCGCGCAGCATCGCCACCCGCCGCCTGCCCGGCGGATCATCGGGGAGCCACTCGCGGGTGAGCCGGCCCGCCCCGAGCGGAAGCGACAGCGCAACCTCCGGCTCCTCGTCGACGCCGTTGGACAGTTCGAGCGAGCCGCCGCCGATGTCGATGTTGATGATCCGTCCAGCGCTCCAGCCGTACCACCGTCGCACCGCAAGAAACGTCAGCCGCGACTCATCGACGCCTGCGAGCACGCGCAGCGCCACGCCCGTCTCGGCGAGAATTCGGGCGAGCAGTTCTTCGGAGTTCTTCGCGTCGCGCACCGCGGAGGTGGCGAACGCCATCAGCTCCGCGCAGCCGGAACTCGTGGCGATCTTGGCGAATTCGTCGATGGTGCCGATCAGCTTGTCGGCGCCTCTGCGGGTGATCTTGCCGTCGCTGTCGATGGCCTCGGCGAGGCGCAGCGAGGCCTTGGTCGAACTCATCGGCGTCGGGTGCCCACCGCGTCGCGCGTCCACCACGAGAAGGTGAACGGTATTGCTGCCCACGTCGAGCACGCCTAATCGCACTCATCCAACTTAATGGGTCTACCGTTGAGAATCGTGACTGCACCGCACCCCGGAGAGGTCGAACTCGATTTCGCCCGTGAGTGGGTCGAGTTCTACGACCCCGACAATCCCGAGCACTTGATCGCCGCCGATCTGACGTGGCTGCTCTCGCGGTGGACCTGCGTGTTCGGTACCCCGGCGTGCAAGGGCACTGTGGAGGGGCGCCCGGATGACGGGTGTTGTTCGCACGGGGCGTTCATGTCCGACGACGACGACATCGCGCGCCTCGACGACGCGGTGAAGACGCTGACCGACGAGGACTGGCAGTTCCGCGAGAAGGGGCTCGGCAAGAAGGGCTACCTCGAGATGGACTCCTACGACGACAAGCCCAACCTGCGTACCCGGAAGTACAAGGGCGCCTGCATCTTCCTCAACCGGCCCGGTTTCGCAGGCGGTATCGGATGCGCACTGCACAGCAAGGCGCTCAAGCTCGGCGTCGAACCGCTGACCATGAAACCCGACGTGTGCTGGCAGCTGCCGATCCGTCGCACGCAGGAGTGGGTGGAGCGGCCCGACGGGACCGAGATCCTCAAGACGTGGATCACCGAGTACGACCGTCGCGGCTGGGGCGAAGGCGGCGCCGACCTGCACTGGTACTGCACCGGCGATCCGAACGCACACGTCGGCAGCAGGCAGGTTTGGGAGTCCTACGGCCCCGAGCTCACCGAACTGCTCGGCGAGAAGGCGTACGCGGAGCTCGCGGCGATGTGCAAGCGGCGCAGCGGATTAGGGCTCATCGCCGTGCACCCCGCCACCCGGCTGGCCGGATGACCGATACTTCGGGGGCCGCATCGCTGTTCCTGTTCCGGCTGATCCCGCCCCGAGCGGATTTCGCTCAGACCATGACGCCCGTCGAGCAGCAGGCGATGGCGGCGCATCAGGAGTACTGGGAGAGACTGTTGGCGCAGGGCCGAGTCGTCGTCTACGGCCCGGTCGCCGATCCCGAAGGCGTATGGGGACTGGGCGTGCTGCGCGCCGCCGATCGCGCCGAGGTGCTCGCGATCGCCGAGCGCGACCCCTCGGTCACCGCCGGTGTCAACACGTTCGACGTCTCCGAGATCATGGGCGGCACTACCGGTTAGACCGGCGTCAGCCCTCGAGTTTGTAGCCCAGGCCGCGGACGGTGACCAGATGCACGGGGTTGGCCGGATCGGCCTCGATCTTGGACCGCAACCGCTTCACATGGACGTCAAGGGTTTTGGTGTCGCCGACGTAATCGGCACCCCACACGCGGTCGATGAGCTGGCCGCGGGTCAACACCCGGCCGCTGTTGCGCATCAGGTACTCGAGCAGGTCGAACTCCTTGAGCGGCATCGTGACCGGCTGTCCGTTCACCGAAACCACATGGCGCTCGACGTCCATTCGGACGGGCCCGGCCTCGAGCACACCGTCACCGATCCCGAGGTCGTCGTTCTCGGCGCCGCGCCGCAACACCGCGCGGATACGAGCAATCAGCTCGCGAGCCGAGTAAGGCTTGGTGACGTAGTCGTCGGCGCCGAGTTCGAGCCCGACGACCTTGTCGATCTCGCTGTCGCGGGCGGTCACCATGATGACCGGAACGCTTGAGCGCGAACGCAATTGACGACACACATCCGTACCGCTCATGCCGGGAAGCATCAGGTCGAGCAGCACGATGTCGGCGCCGGAGCGCTCGAACTCGGCCAAGGCCGCGGGCCCGTCGGTGACGACGGTGGCCTCGAAGCCCTCTTTGCGAAGAAGAAAGGCCAGGGGATCAGCCAAGGACTCCTCGTCCTCCACGATCAGCACACTGGTCATTGGTTTCGCTGGTCCTCTCGTTCGTCCGATTCGTGATCGGGATAGGCCGGAATCGACAGGGTGAACGTCGATCCCGTTCCCGGCTGACTCCACAGCCGGATGCTTCCGTTGTGGTTGGCCGCCACGTGTTTGACGATGGCCAACCCGAGCCCGGTGCCGCCGGTGGCCCGGGACCGCGCCTTGTCGACGCGGAAGAATCGCTCGAAGACCCGCTCCTGGTCCTCGCGGGCGATGCCGATACCGCGGTCGGTGACGGCGACCTCGATGTTGTCTCCGCGCCGCCTGCGGCTGATCGACACCGACGACCCGTGCGGTGAGTACGCGATCGCGTTGGAGACCAGATTCGCGATCGCGGTGACCAGCAGGGCTTGGTCGCCGAGGGCGCGGAAACCGGTGGGCGCGTCGGTGGTGATCTTGATGTCTGCGTTGTCGGCGGGCACCTTGTGCCGCGACAGCGCCTCGGACACCACGGTGTCGACGTCGACGGCCGCGAGGTCGGGTAGGCGCTCGGCGCCCTGCAACCGCGACAGCTCGATCAGCTCGCCGATCATGTTGGCCAGCCGGTTGGACTCGGCGACCATCCGCTCGGCGAATCGGCGAACGGTCTCGGGGTCGTCGGCCGATGCCAGCAGCGCCTCGGCCAGCAGCCCCATCGCCCCGACCGGCGTTTTGAGCTCGTGGCTGACGTTGGCGACGAAGTCCCTGCGGGTGGCCTCCATGCGAGCGTATTCGGAGTGGTCGTCGACGTAGACGACGGCGAAGCGACGGTCCTGGTCGGTCAGCAGCTGAACGTGTCCGCGCACCGACAGGCCGGACCGGCCGGGGTTGACGCGCTTGTGTGCCCTGAGGTCGACGTCGCCGGGCTGGCCGGTGGCCAGTGTGCGCTCGGCGGCCCGCCAGGCCCGCTCGTCGAGCAGCCGGTCGCGAACCAGTCCCAGCTCGCGGGCCCGGTCGTTGGCGTAGACGACGTCACGGAAGTGGTCGACCACCACGATTCCCGTGGGCGCCCGCGATGCGATGTGGGAGAGCATCTGTGAGACCGTGACCCCGGTCTGCGCGGTGGTGCGACGCTGTCTGCGATCGGTGAGGCGGGGGCTCAAACGCGCCCCGAGCGCGATACCGGCCCCCAGAGCGAGCAGTGCGACCACCGCTGCCAGCAACAGTGCCCAAACGACACTCACGCCGAAATCGTACGCACCCGGTGAACGTCATCCCAGCAGCGTGCGGCCAAAACGGGACAACTCACATACCGAAACACCGAAATTCGGGCTCCGGACCCCCGCTGTTCACCGTCCGTTCGCCTGGGACGGCTGACGGACTACTTGGCGCCCTGTGAGGCGACCGCTGCCGCGCCGGCGGCGGCGGCCTCGGGATCCAGATAGGTGCCGCCGATGACCTTCGGTTTGAGGTCGGAGTCCAGGTCGTAGCGCAGCGGGATGCCGGTCGGGATGTTGAGGTTCACGACGTCCTCGTCGGACATCCCGTCGAGGTGCTTGACCAGGGCGCGCAGCGAGTTGCCGTGCGCGGCGATCAGCACGGTCTTACCCGCGCGCAGGTCGGGCTCGATGGTCTCGGTGTAGTACGGCACGAACCGCTCGACGACGTCCTTGAGACATTCGGTGCGCGGCGGACCGTCGGGCAGGTCGGCGTAGCGGGGGTCGCCGTCCTCGCTGTAGGTGCTGCCCGGTTCGATAGGCGGCGGCGGGGTGTCGTAGCTGCGCCGCCACGCCATGAACTGCTCGTCTCCGTAGCGCTCCTTGGTCTCGGCCTTGTTAAGACCTTGCAGCGCGCCGTAGTGGCGCTCGTTGAGGCGCCAGTCGCGGTGCACCGGGATCCAGTGCCGGTCGGCCTTGTCCAGGGCCAGATTCGCGGTGGTGATCGCGCGGCGCAACAGCGAGGTGTAGACCACGTCGGGCTGGCGATCGAGTTCTGAGATCAGCTCGCCCGCGCGCACCGCTTCGGTGCGGCCCTTCTCGGTGAGGTCGACGTCGACCCAGCCGGTGAACAGGTTCTTCTCGTTCCAGTCGCTCTGGCCGTGGCGGAGCAGGATCAGCGTGCAGTCACCCCGGGAATCAGACATGGCCCAATCCTCTCACGGCAGACGGATTGCCCACCCCCCGCACCGAGACCGACGAAATGGTGGAATTCGGTCGAAAAAACCCGCCAAAACGTCGGTCTGGGCGGAAGGATCAGTCGTCCTCGTCGTCGATCAGGTGGGCGAACGCCTGCAGGTTCTTCAGCGACTCGCCGCGCGACACCCGCCATTCCCACTCTTTCTGGATCGACGAGCGAAATCCCAACTCCAACAAGGTGTTGAAGTCGTTGTCGACGGCTTCGAGCACCTGGCCGAGGATCCGGTCGACCTCGTCGGAGGTCACCGATTCCAGCGACATCCGCCCGACGAGGTAGATGTCGCCGACGTTGTCGAGCGTGTACGCGACCCCGTAGAGGCGGCGGTTGCGCTTGAGCAGGAACCGGTAGACGCCCTCGTGGTTCTCGTCGGGCTTGCGGCAGACGAACGCCTCGATGCGTACCGAGTGCTCACCGATCGACAGGATCGTGTTGGTCTTGAGCCGTCGCTCGCCGGGCAGTTCGACGATGATGCCGGCCAACCCGCCGCGCGCACCTTCGTGATACGTGCAAACCAGACCGTTCTCCTTGCACGCCTCTTCGATGATCTTCGCCGCGTTGGTCATGCCCGTACCCCCCGCCGCCGCGAGAACCGCCGACCCGTACGGCGCGCGCCGTCACGCATCTGATGACGTGCCCGGTAGTCGGCGATGGCGCGGCCGTAACTGGCCAACAGCGCGTCGACGGTGCGGGCCCACGAGAACGTCGCCGCGTGAGCCGCGGCAGCGGGCCTCAGAGCGTCGGCGCGGCCCAGCACATCGCCGATGGCGTGCGCCCAGTCGCCGTCGTCGTGCCCGTCGACCAGTGTCCCGGTGACACCGTCGCGCACCGCGACCGGCAATCCGCCGACCGCGGCGGCCACCACCGGCGTCCCGCATGCCTGAGCTTCGACCGCGACCAGGCCGAAAGACTCCGAATAGCTGGGTACGGCCACCAGGTCGGCGGCCCGGTACACGTTGACCAGCTGTTCGCGCGACTGGGGCGGCAGGAACGTCACCCGGTCCGAGATACCCAGATCGTTGGCCAGCCGAATCAGCCCGTCGGGGGCCTGTAGTCCGGAGCCGGAGGGGCCGCCGGCCACCAGCACGCGAACGCCCGGCAGTTTGGCCGCGGCGCGCAGTGCGACGTCGGGCGCCTTCAGCGGCTGGATGCGCCCGACGAACGCGACCACCTGCTCGTCGGTGTCGAGTCCCAGCGCGGCACGCGCGGCGTTGCGGTCGCCGGGTGTGAACGTCTCGAGGTCGACGCCAGGGTGCACCACGTCGATCCTCGTCGGATCGGCGTTGTGCACCGAAACCAGTTGCTGCGCTTCATGTTCGGTGTTGACTATCAACCGGTCGGCCTCGTCGACGACCTGCTGCTCCCCGACCGCGCGCAGCGGCGGTTCGGGTGAGTCACCCTCGGCCAGGGCGGCGTTCTTGACCGCGGCCAGCGTGTGCGCGGTGTGTACGAGCGGCACCGCCCAGCGGTCGCGCGCCAGCCAGCCGACCTGACCGGACAGCCAATAGTGCGAATGCACGATGTCGTAGTAACCGGGTTCGTGCGTCGCTTCCGCGCGCAGCACTCCCGCGGTGAACGCGCACAACTGGGTGGGCAGGTCGTACTTGTCGAGCCCCTCGAACGGGCCTGCGACCACGTTGCGCACCAGCACACCGGGCGCGACCCGCACAGTGGGTTGGTCGGCCGACGAGGTCGCCCGCGTGAAGATCTCCACTTCGACCCCGCGGCGAGCCATCTGCAGCGCGCTCTGGAGCACGTAGACGTTCATCCCGCCCGCGTCGCCGGTGCCGGGCTGGGCCAACGGCGACGTGTGCACCGACAGCACGGCGACGCGCCTGGGGACCGGAAGTCCGGCGGCATCAGAACGGGACGGATCCGTTGCTAGGCGCACACAGACATGTCTACACCGTCGGCCCGAAGCGCCCCGTTACGCAGGGACCTCGGGCCTGGCTTCGGGCACGCGCGGTTGCGCGCGACGCATGGCACCGATCGGGTCGGCGTACAACCCGCCCAACGACACCACCCCCGCGCCGGCCTCCTGAACCCGGTTGCCGAACACGGTGAGCCGGATCTCGCGGGCGGGCATCACCGATCGCTGCGCGAACGCGGCCTCCACGGTGGCCATGCCCTCGGGGTACTCGGTGAACGCCTGACCGCCGACGACGAGGTCGTCGGGGTTGAGCATGTCGCGCAGCAGGGCCACGGCCTCGCCCAACACACGCGCACGCTCGGCCAGCAGTTCCTGCGCCGGTTGGCTGCCCTGGCGCGCGGCCTTGAGCAGCGCCTGCATCGTCGAGCCTGGTCCCTCGAGCGGGATGATGCGTGCCTTGCGAGCGGCGATCAGCACCGCTTCGTCACTGACGGTCGACTCCAATTGGCCGGTGCCGCCGAGCAATTCGGAGTGTGCGGGCAGCGCGGCGATGGTGCCCGGACCGCTGGCCGGGGAGTGCACGCGCCCGCCGATGGACAGCGCATACCCGACGGTCTCGCGGGCATAGACGTACAGGCTCGTGCCCGCGGAGGCGAACAGCGTTTCCGGCCACGCGGTCGACGGTTGCCTGCGCGCCCCCAGCAGGAGTTCGGCGCCCGCCATCGCGTCGACGTGGGAGGCGACCGACACCGGCAGTCCGATCGCCTCGGCGAGCACCGGCCCGACCGGTGCGTCCCACCATCCGAGCCGCGGGTGGTCCAGGTATCCCGTCGTACTGTCGACGACACCGCCGGCGGCCACCCCGACCCACAACGGGCGTCGGCGGTGCCAGCGGCTCAGGTAGCGGCGGGCGCTGCCGGCCAGCGACGTCAGCGCCGCGGCCTGCGGGCCCCGCGGGGTTGGCATCTCCACCACGTCGAGGGTGCGGCCGAACAGGTCGGTGGCGACGATGCTGGTGGTCTTCGCGCCGATGTGGACGCCGAGCGTGAGGAAGGGCTCGTGGTTCACCTCGACAGGCACTCGGGGCCTGCCGATCGCGCCGGAGACCGCGAGGTCGGCGCGTTCCCGCAGCACACCGGCCTCCAGCAGCGCGGTGACCTGGCGGTTGACGGTCGCGATGCTCAGCCCGGTGACCCGCGCGATCGCGTCACGGGCGATTGGTCCGCGCAGGCGGGCCGCACTGAACACCGAGGCGGCGGCCGCGTCGGCGACCTTCAGTGACGGCGCGACGATCCGCGTGCGGGCCTGGCGGTGCCGACCGGTCACGGGCGTCAGCGTCTGCTTGGGGCGCTGCGCGCTGCGCACGGGGTTGTTCGCGGGGAGGGTGGTGACGGGAGTGCTCATCTGCTTGTCCTTGGGGAGAATTCGGCCGGCGGCGGTGTGCGGGCCACACCCGGCGATTCAGAAGGACAGCGATGTCGTCTTCGAAACAGTCAGGCGCGGCGAGGCGTGCGACAACAACAACACGCACGCCGCATACAGGCCTGACTGGACAACACGAGGTGAACTTAGCACGCCAACTAAGGTTGGGCAGATGACGACTTTCCAAGCCGACGGTCGTGTCGCGGTGGTCACCGGCGCAAGCGCCGGGATCGGTGAAGCGACCGCGAGAACCCTTGCAGCCCTTGGCTTTCATGTCGTCTGCGTGGCACGGCGTGAGGAGCCACTCAAGGCCCTGGCCGACGAAATCGGCGGCACCGCGATTGTGGCGGACGTCACATCCACCGAGGCGGTATCGGCGCTGGCGGCTGCACTGGACCGGGTGGATGTGCTGGTCAACAACGCCGGCGGGGCGCGCGGGCTCGATCCGGTCGCCGAGGCCGATGTCGAGCACTGGCGCTGGATGTGGGAGGTCAATGTGCTCGGCACGCTGCTGGTGACCCGCGCGCTGCTGCCGAAGCTGGTCGCGTCGGGCGACGGGCTGATCGTCACGGTCACCTCGATCGCGGCGGTGGAGATCTACGACAACGGCGGCGGCTACACCTCTGCCAAGCACGCGCAGGGCGTGCTGCACCGCACGCTGCGCAGCGAGTTGCTCGGAAAGCCGGTGCGACTCACCGAAGTTGCGCCCGGCATGGTGAAGACGGATTTCTCGCTCAACCGGTTCGAGGGCGACGAGGACCGCGCCGCGAAGGTGTACGAAGGCGTCACTCCACTGGTGGCCGAAGACATCGCCGAGATCATCGGCTTCGTCGCCAGCCGGCCGTCGCACGTCGATCTCGATCTGATCGTGGTCCGGCCGCGCGATCAGGTCAGCGGGTCCAGCGGATCGCGGTTCAACCGAAGGCTCTGAAGATCTGCTTTCTACGTTCGCGTCGATCATTGAGCCGCGGGACGTTATCTTCCACTCGAAATCAATTCAACTGGACAGGGTGGGATGACATGAAGAAGGCAATCGCGGTCGCTGCACTGGCGTTCGCGGGCTTGATGGGCGCAGCGGGAACGGCCCATGCCGTTGATTACCTGGAGACCGACGCGAACGGGCAGCCGTGGTTCTGGGCCACCGAGGCCGAATGCCAGTCGGACGCCCCCATCGTCTGGAACGATCCGAACTTCGACCGGGCCTACCCGTATTGGTTCTGCGCCCCGGGCGACGGCGGCTGGTATCTGTTCAGCACCGACGGTCAATAGGCGGGTCAGCCGCCGGGCGTGCTGACATTGTGAACGTCACCCGCCCGGACGGCCGCTCACCGGCTCGGGTGCGCCCGACGGCGTCGCGGGGGCGGTGCTCGGCAGGTCCGGAGCGTTCGCGTCCGACAGCGCCGACATCGATTTCCACTCCTCCCACGGCACGGCCCAATCCCAGATGTCGCCGTCGGCGTAGGACAACTGGATGCGCGTGCCGGTGACCTCGACGGGATCGCCGTAGATCGCGCTGTTGAAGTACTGCTGGGCGTCGGACTCCGACAGGTTGATACAGCCGTTGGTGACGTTGGAGTTGCCCTGCGAACCCAGGCTGGCCGGGTTGGCGTGGATGAACTCGCCGTTGTTGGAGATCCGCACGGCGAACCGTTCGCGGACGTTGGCGTAACCGGCCGCCGGGTTGGTCATGTAGAAGTCTTCGTACTTCTCGGTCACGACGTGGATGCCGCTGCGGGTGACGTTGCGGTCCAGGTCGCCTTCGCCGTAGCTACAGGGAAAGTCCATGATCACCGCGCCCGCCCCGTCGAGCACCTGGATGCGGTGCGACGACGCCTCGGCCCTGACCACCTGGCGGCGGCCGATCTCGAAGTGCAGCGAGATGTCCTGCGCGCCGTAGGCGCCGTCGCCGAACGGCACCCCGTAGAGCTTCGCGTCGACGTTCACCTTGGTGCCCGCCGGGTAGTACTCGCGGGTGCGGTAGTGCACGCGCGACCCGCCGACCTCGTCGGGCAGCCACGCCCAGCTGCCTTCCACCTGCGGATCGGTGGTGACCTTGAGCGCATTCTCGACGGCGGCCTTGTCGCTGATCGGTCCGTCGAACTGGATGATGACCGGCGCCGCCACCCCGACGACCTGACCGTCGCCCAGCTGGAAGCGGCCGCTCACCTGGGTGCTGGGGCTGATCGTGGAGAACGAGCCCTCGACAGGCGCCGCCTTGCCGTCGCGGCCGACGACCGAGCCTTTCCATGTGTACTGCACGCCGTAGCCGAGCGGTTCGGTGATCGTGAACTCGGTGCGGTCGCGGTTGAGCGCACCGGCGACGACCTTCCCGTCGAGGTTGGTCAACGAGACCCGCTGAAACCAACCGTCGGCGACCTGGACACCGACGGGCGCGGTCGGCGGGACGTCGGTCGCGGCGTTTGCCGGCGTGAAGTCCAGCGAGGGGGCTCCGGACGCTTCACCGTCCTGCGACGCCGCAGACCCGTCGTCCTTGGAGCCGCACGCGGCCAGCACGCCCGGCGCGACGACGCCGACCGCCAGTGCGGCCAGGGCGCGCCGCCGGTTGAACCCCGGCGGTAGGGGTTCTGCTGTACTCACGTGGATCGAGCGTACCTACAGCGAGCACCCGATCAGGACAGGCTCGGCTGTGAGCTCGATCCCGAATTTCGTTCGGACGCCGTCACGTACCGTCCTGGCCAGCGCGATCACGTCGGCGGTGGTGGCGCCGCCACGGTTGGTCAGCGCCAGCGCATGCTTGGTCGACAGCCGGGCGGCGGCACCTTCGCCCGGATGGCCTTTGCCGAAGCCGGCCTGCTCGACCAGCCACCCCGCGGCCAGTTTGACCCCGTCGGGGGCCGGATAGTTGGGCACCGGCCCGTCGACCGAGGCGCGGAGCCGATCGAACTCCGCGGTCGTGATGACGGGGTTGGTGAAGAACGAGCCCACGCTCCAGGTGTCGTGATCGTCGGCGTCGAGCACCATGCCCTTGCTCGCCCGCAGTGCCAGCACCGCCTCGCGAACCTCGAGCGGATCGGCGCGTGTGCCCTGTTCGGCGCCCAGCGCGGTGGCCAGTTCGCGGTAGCGCAGCGGCGCGCTGCGTCCGGCCGGGTCCAGCGCGAACTCCACCTCGAGCACGATCGCGTCGTGCGCGTATTTGAGGACGCTGGTGCGGTAGCCGAACCGCAGCGCGTCGGGTTGGACCCAGGCGTCTTCGCCGGTGCGACGGTCCAGCAGGCGCACCCGTCGGATGGTGTCGGCCACCTCGGCGCCGTACGCGCCGACGTTCTGTACCGGTGTGGCCCCGGCCGACCCCGGTATCCCCGACAGGCACTCCAGGCCACCCAGACCGTGCGCCAGCGACGTGACCACGACGTCGTCCCACACCGCACCGGCCTCGGCGCGCAGGACTTCACCGTCGACGGTGATCTCGGTGTTGGCGAGATGGATCACCGACAGGTCGGTCAGCTCGTCGGACAACACGACATTGGAGCCACCCGCCAGAACGAGCGCGTCGTCGCCGGGGCCGAGCGCGCGGACCACGTCGATGACCTTCTGCGTGGTGTCGCAAGTGATCAGCCGTCGCGCGACGGGTCCGACCCGCAGCGTGGTCAGCGGCGCAAGCGGCACCCGCTCCTCAACGGAGGCACCCCCTAGTTGCGAACCGACCACGGGCGGTAACGGTAGCCTGACCAGCTATGCCGCGCTCATTCGACATGGCCGCCGAGTACGGGGGAACCGTCGAGCAGGTCCACCGGGCGTTCGGCGACGAGCGGTACTGGCTCGCGCGGCTGACCGATTCCGGCGCCGACATGTACTCGCTGGACTCGATGGTCATCGACGATCCGGGCGGCATCGATGTCGTCACGACGCAGACGCTGCGCGCCGACCGGCTGCCCGGTGTGGTGACCCAGTTCCACCGCGGAGACCTGAGCTTTGTGCGCGAGGAGGCGTGGAGCCCGGTGCTCGACGGGAAGGCCACCGCGACGGTCAAGGGGTCGATTCCCGGGGCGCCGGCAAGTTTGTCGGGCACTGCGGTCCTGAGCCCGGCGGACAGCGGCTCGCGGCTGGAGTTCACCGTCGAGGTGGAGGTGCGAGTTCCGTTGGTGGGCGGGAAGATCGAAAACTTCATCGGCGGCCAGCTCGTCGACCTGCTCATCGCCGAACAACGCTTTACGACGCTGTGGATCGCCGAAAACGCTTGAGGCGCAACCTCAAGAGGTGGTGCCGCCGAGGGCGGTGACGCAGAACCGCCGGCGTGGCCATACACTCGGATCATGATCGGGCCCATCGGTCAGCTGACGCGGGGCACCACGGGCTACAACCGGCTGCGCCGCAGTGACCGCTGGCTCGTGCACGCGCCGCGGGTCCGCGCCGCCCTCGCGGCTGCCGAGGATCCGCTGGTCATCGATCTCGGTTACGGCGCCTTGCCAGTGACGACGCTCGAGCTCGCCGCACGGCTACAGGTGGTGCGTAACGACATTCGCGTCGTCGGCCTGGAGATCGATCCCGACCGCGTGCAAGCGGCGCAAGCGGCGAGGTCCCCCGCTGTGCAGTTCGGCCTCGGCGGTTTCGAATTGGCGGGGATGCGGCCGGTCCTGGTGCGGGCGTTCAACGTGTTGCGGCAGTACCCGGTCGAATCGGTTCACCATGCGTGGTCGACGATGCAGCGACAGTTGGCGCCGGGTGGCCTCATCGTCGACGGCACCTGCGACGAGGTCGGCCGAAGAGCCTGCTGGATCCTGCTGGACGCCGACGGGCCGCTGAGCCTGACGCTGGCCTGCGACCCGTTCGCGATCGAACGGCCGTCCGACCTGGCCGAGCGGCTGCCGAAGGCACTGATCCACCACAACGTCGACGGCCAGCCCGTGCACTCATTGCTGACCGCCGCCGACCGTGCGTGGGCCAGCGTCGCAGGCCACGGGGTGTTCGGTCCGCGGGTGCGGTGGCGCGCGATGCTGGAGTTGTTGCGCGACAGTGGTTTTCCTGTCGTGCCCGCGCGACGCCGGATGCGCGACGGAGTGCTCACCGTGCCCTGGCCGACCGTCGCGCCTGTCTGAGACTCGCCCCCGATACTCGTCCGAAATCGTCGTATCGGCGCAGCGCCGTAGGCTGGGCCGTATGCGGATTGCCCTCGCGCAGATCCTCAGCGGCACCGACCCGTCGGTGAACCTGGCGGTCGTGGAGGACTACACGCGCCGCGCCGCGGACGCAGGCGCGCGCATGGTGCTGTTTCCTGAGGCGACGATGTGCCGGTTCGGGGTGCCGCTCGCCCCGGTCGCCGAACCGCTCGACGGGCCGTGGGCCTCGGCCGTGCGGGCCATCGCCGAGCTGGCGGGCATCGTCGTCGTGGCGGGAATGTTCGTGCCTTCCGGTGACGGGCGCGTTCTCAACACGCTGATCGCCGCCGGCGACGGCATCGACGCGCACTACGAGAAGATCCACCTCTACGACGCGTTCGGGTTCAAGGAGTCCAAGACGGTCGCGCCCGGCCAGGAGCCGGTCCTGATCGAGGTCGACGGCGTGGGAGTCGGGCTGACGCTGTGCTACGACATCCGGTTTCCTGAGCTCTACGTCGAGCTGGCCGAACGTGGTGCGCAGCTGATCACCGTGCACGCCTCGTGGGGCAGCGGACCGGGCAAGCTCGACCAGTGGACGTTGCTGGCGAGGGCCCGCGCGATCGACACGACCGGCTTCGTCGCCGCCGTCGACCAGGGCTGTCCCGAACCCGACGTCGCCGCGCTCGGCCCGACCGGTGTGGGTGGCAGCCTGGTGGCGTCCCCGACCGGTGACGTGCTGGTCAGCGCCGGTGACGACCCGCAGTTGCTGGTGACCGACATCGACCTGGAGGACGGCCGCAACGTACGCGAGACGGTCGCGGTTCTGCGCAACCGCGCGGACTTCGCTCGTCGCGGTAAGGCAGAATCGCGCTCGTGACTGACCCGTGGGCCCGCCCGAACCAGCCGTCGCCGCAGCAGGGCCAGGTCCCCCCACCCCAGCAGGACCAGCCGCCTCCGCCGCCGCAGGGCCCGCCGCCGGGACCCCAGGGACCCAGTGAACCGGGCCAGAGCGAGCCGCCGCGCTCCGAGTCGAAACTCAGGAGCCTGTTGCGCGACCCCCTGTCGATCGTGTTGGTGGTCGTCATCGTGGTGGCCCTGGTGCTGGCGGGCGTGCTGGCCGGAGAACTGTACGCACGCAACCGCGCGAACGACGTCGTCGCGGGCGTCACGTCATGCGTCGTCGAAGACGAGGCCAGCGCATCGTTCGGCGTCATGCCGCCGTTCCTGATCCAGCACATGTCCGGCCACTACACGAACATCCACATCGAGACCGCTGGCAATCAGATCCGCGACGCCAAGGGTATGAAGGTCGAGTTGACGATCGAGGACGTCCGCCTCGAGGACACGGCCACCTCGGGCGGCACGGTCGGCTCGCTCGTCGCGGATATCAACTGGTCATCGGAGGGCATCCGGCAGACCATCTCCGATTCGATCCCACTCATCGGCGCATTCGTCAGCGGGGTCACGACCAACCCGTCCGACGACACGATCGAGTTGGAAGGTGCACTTGGCTCGATCAGGGCGCGGCCGACGGTCGCCGACGGCGGAATCTCGCTGCAGGTGATCGAGCTGACCGGCCTCGGCTTCACGCTGCCGCGCGAAGCTGTCCAGCCGGCGTTGGACGCGTTCACCTCCGAGCTGACGAAGAACTACCCGATGAACATCAAAGCCGATTCGGTGGAGGTCACCGATGACGGCGTGGTGAGCCGGTTCTCGACCCGCAACGCCGACATCCCGAAGGGTCAGCAGGATCCGTGCTTCGCTGAGCTGTGACCCTCAGTCGGTGACACCGGTCCAGCGGAAGCTGTTGACGTACTTGCCCATATCGATCGCCAGCTGCAGGTTCGCACCCGATGGATGCCCGGTGCCGAAGTCGGGGGTGAATTCGCGGTACGGGCCGATGGCCGAGGCCACCAGCGCGACATCGTTTTTGACCGCGACCATCACGATCAGCCGAAGCCGGGTGAAGCTGCCGCTGGCGTCCTGCGGATAGTCGTCGGCGACGACGCCGTAGCCTCGTTCGTAGCCGACCATCGCGTTGGGGACCTCGTATTCCGTTGTGGCGTCGGGGTAGTACTCCTCGATCAGGTCCTGGGCGACCTGCTTGGCGGTCCGGTTTTCGGCGGGCAGACCGAACAGCTCGAGCATGCCGGTGTCGCCGCCGGTGAAGTCGAGTTCGACCCCATCGGGAAGCAGGGTGGCCTCGTACGCGCTGCCGGGCCCCGGGTATTGGACGGAGAACGTCCCGTCGGCGGCATAGAAACGGGGGTTGGATTCGATGGGCTCGCCGATCGGTGGGCGTCCACAATCGGGCGGGCACACGATCTTCGGGATGTCGGGGGTGGTGAGCACGGCCGCCACGACACCGGCCGTCACCGCGATGGCGGCGCCCGCACCCAGCGTCGCAAGCACCCGCGCGCGGCCCATGCCTTCCTCGAGGCTCCGCACCGGTAGCTCCGGAGCCAGGGTCCGCTGTCCACTGCGCAGCGCAGCCAGTGCGACCGCGGCGATCACGACATGGACGATCAGGTGCACAATGTGCGGTACCGGGGCGTACTCGGTGACACCCATGACCATGTAGAGCACCAGCGTCACAACCACACTCGCGACGATCATCCTCTGCCGGCCCGCCCACAGCGCGATGCCGACGAGTCCGCCGAGCGTGAGCGCGGTCAGCGGCAGGGTCAACCCCTGGATACCGGCCTGCACCAGAAGCGCGCTGACCCAAAGGTCTTCGGCCCTGACGCCGGTCGCGAACTGTGGGGCCAGTCTGACCAAAGTCGCTGCCGACGTGAACACCACGGCGCTCAACGCGCCGACCGCGTAACCGTCGAGCGGCAGTCGACGCACGCCGCGGCGCAACCGCAGCACTGCCGGCGGGATCAGCATCGCGAGCGCACCGCCGACCGGTATCGCGGTGCCTATCAACAGCTTTTCGCGATCGAGCTCGCCGCCGCTGAGTGCGACGTCGTGAGACTCGGCCACGATGTTGCCGGTTATCAACGCCCACGCGGCGCCGAGTGCCGCAGCCAGCGCAGCGGTCAGCACCAACTGACGTGCCGGTACGTCGTGACCTGCCTGACGCAGATAGACGACGAACACCAGCGCCACACCGACCGCTCCGATCGCGATCAGCGGCGCCTGCCAACGCAGCACCGCGAACCCGACCAGCATCACCGCCAGCGCTGCCAGCGCCAGCCCGAACGTCGTCCTCGACGAAGCCGCCACATGCGGAAACAGGGTGCTCGTCAAGGGATCTCGCCACCGACGGCGGCGGCGTGGTGACGCTTCGGTCAACGCGACGTCTTCTGCAGGTAGAGAATGTTGCGGGCGAGGTTCTCGGTGTTAGGGGTGCCGAGGCCCGTCACCAGGTCGTACCCCGGTGACGCCAGATCGACCGCGTTGCCGCCCTTGGTCACATCCCGGAAGCCGGGCAGACGCGACCCGGAGGCCACCTGATACAGCACCGGATTGAAGTTTCCGACCTGCCGTCCACCGTTGGCCAGCAGGTACTGGTTCATCAGCACGGTGAGTGCCGCCCAGATCGGCGCCGATTGCGACGTACCGCCGCCGACCACCTCGCGCTCGCCGAAGATGAACCGCACACCGGTGAACGGATCGGCGACCGCGGAGACGTCGGGGAGCAGACGGCGGCGCTCGGTGTCACGCTCGACATCCAGTTTGTCCTGCCACGCCGGACGGGCGAACAGCTTCGCCACCCCGCCGCTACTGCCCTGCGACAGCGGGGAATCCACCCACGCGTGTTCGGCCAGCCACTGCCCGCGCGTACCGGTCGACAACGTGGTGCCTCCGACCGACGTCATCGTGGGAAGTGATGCGACCGCATCGACACCGATGTCGTCGGGGCCGGGCGGAGCCGACCATCGGTCTCCGCCTTTGCACTCCAGGCCCGCGGTGTCCCCGCTGGCGTCGAACGCCGTGGTGCCGCGTCGCTGGGCGGCCGTCAACGCCGCCTCGACCGGAGCCAGATCCGCCGCGGTGACGAACGCCTCGCATCCCCATCCGATCGACAGACTCCACACCGCTCCGGGGTAGTCGCGGTCGACCTGTTCGAACAGCCTCCCGAGCTTTTCGTATGTGCCGTCGCCCTCCACCGTCGGCCTGGCGTTGACCACGACAAGCCGTGCATCGGGTGCAATGGCGTGTGCCACTTGCAGATCCATCGCCGTCTCACCGTGCACCTCGGACGGCTTCCCGCCGACGATCTCGGGGATGAACCGGGGTAGTCCGGAGCTGTCGGCGAACAGGTCGAGGTCGTCTTGTTCGACGCTGTCGAACGCGAAGATGACGATTGTCGCGCCCTCACCGGTGAAACCGACGTCCGCCAACGGCGTCGCGTTGTACGCCGACAACAGTCCGTCGGGCGTCAGCCCGCCCTTGGGTACGTCAAGGGGAACGAAGTCGGGCCGCTTCATGCGGTACGGGGTGTAGCTCATCACCCGCCCGACCGCGGTGACGTCGCCGCGTACCTGCGGCGGTATCGCCGGCTGTTCGGGCGAGGCGTAGAACTCCTCCCCTTTGGCAGACCGGTAGTCGCGCAACGGAATCCCGAATGCCCGCGCGAGATCCCCGGCAGCGCCCTCGACGATCGCCCACCTGTCGCCGGGCCGCCAGCGCACCCAGAGGTCGCGGTCGCCCGCCCAGCCCATCAAGGCGGCCGGACGTTGCAGTCCGCTGAGCGTGACGGTGACTTGCGCGTCCGCCGAACGTGACGGACCCAGGTCGGTCGAGCTCGCCAGCAGCGCCGCATAGGGGCCGCTGATCACCGCCGGGGTGCGTGAGGCACACGCCCCCGACGCTGCGATCAGCAGCGCGGCGGTGAGGAGGGCCCAGGGCCGGTGGACCCCGCGCCTACTGGCCGTGAGGACCGCGGTGTCGTCCGGGCGTCGGACCGGGAGCCGGCGGCGCATGAACGGTGGGCGAGAACGGGTTCGGCTCATTGGGATCGATGCGCGGCGCCTTCTCCGTCGGCGTGGCGGGCGGAGGCGGCGCCGTGGTGGTGGTTGTGGTCGTCGTCGTGGTGGTCGACGTCTCCGGTGCCTTCTCCTCTTGCGAGGCGCAGCCGGCCGTGAACGCGCCCGTCGCCAGCACCGCGGTCACCCCCGCTCCGGCCAGCGCTCGGCGAAGCAAACCGCTTTGAGTCATCATGATCAGGTCCTATCCACGGTTTCCCGTGCGCAGAGTGCGGTGGTTCCAGCCGTCGGGGGCGGACGTCACTATACGGCAAATATCGGTGACCAACGTAAATTACTGGCGGCGGTCGGGTTTCGGAAAGCCCTCGAGTACCGCCCTGGTCCCCGACAGCCCCAACCGGGTGGCGCCTGCGTTCAGCATCGCAATCGCGGCATCGGCGGTCCGGATACCGCCACTGGCTTTGACCTGGGGACCCACCGTCGCCATCAGTTCCACTGCACGTAGCGACGCCCCGCCTGCGGGATGAAATCCCGTGGAGGTCTTGACGAAATCGGCACCCGCGTCCGCCGCGGCCCGGCAGGCGGCCAGCAGGGTCTGCTCATCGGCGAGCAGGAGCAGCGCGGCGGACTCGACGATCACTTTCAGCGTCGCGCGGGCACCGACTTCGGTACGCACGGCCTCGACGTCGGCGCGCACCGCCGCGAAGTCGCCGTCCAGCGCGGCTCCCACGTCGATCACCATGTCGATCTCGCCGGCGCCGTCTTCCACCGCGAGCCGTGCCTCACTGGCTTTGACCGCCGAAAGATGTTTGCCCGAAGGGAATCCGACGACCGCACACACCAGCTGCGACGGCGAACCGGACCGTCTGGCGACCGAAACCATCGACGGCGACACGCATACGGCGTAAGCGCCGAGCGCCGCAGCCTCCTGTGCGGCCGCGGCGACGTCGCCCTCGGTGGCTTCGGGTTTGAGCAGTGTGTGATCGACCAGTCCGGCGACCTCGTCGCGTAGGTAGGTGCGTGCCATCAGAACGGCTCTTCGGTACCGCCGGGGTTGCAGCCGGTTTCCACCATCTGCTCGTAGGGGACCTCGGGTCGCCACGGCTCGAGATTCCAACTGGTCTTGCCGGGTTGGTAGTACTCGGCGAATTCCCAGTGACAGACGAATTGGGGCCTCATGCCCGGGATATCCGCATCGGGTGCGAGCGCCAGCACCTCGGCCCAGGCCACCTCGCCCTGGGCCGAAGTGGCCAGCCCGGACGACTGCCTGCCTGCCGCGGTCGGGTACACGCGCAGACTCGACAAATCGCCCCACTTGGCCCATTCGACGTGATCGACGAACGGCGGGGCAGGCACCGTCGGGTTGGCAGGTGGATTCGCCGATGCCACGGGCGCCGCCAGCGCAGGCGCGGTGAGGCCGGCCGCCAGGACGACGACCGCAATGGTTCTGCGCACTATCGGGACTTCCCCTGGACCTCGAGCAGCTTGGGTCGGACGTCGACCAGGTAGACACCGGCCGCGACGGCTGCGATGGCGGGGCCCAGCACAGAACCCAAAACCAGCGCGAGCAGCCCTGCGACCCCGAGGATGACCAACCAGACCGGCTTGGTCAGCTTGTCGGCGGCCGGGTAGGCGTCCGGCCGTTGCATCGCCGCATGGACGAACGCGTACACCGTCGTCGCCAGCACGGCGATCTGCAAAAAGAAGAGGACGTAACCCACCAAGCCTTGGAGCTGCACGCATCAAGACTAAGCGGGTGACGTCCCCTCGGTCGACTTTGGGCCTTGCGACCCGCTGTCGAGTCCTTACTTCTGGGTGACCTTCTTGGCCGTCGCCTTCTTGGCCGGGGCCTTCTTGGCCGGCGTCTTCTTCGCCGGGCTCTTGGCCGGCGTCTTGGCAGGGGCCTTCTTAGCGGTGTTCTTCACCGGCGCGGCACCCTGGTCGGCTTTCTTCGGCAGCTCGACGCCGACCAGCTTGGCGGCGCGCTCACCGACGGCGCGCGTCTGCGCGGCCACGTTGCCCAGCGCCTCCTGGGTCAGCTCGACGGCCTGGTCGGTGTACCCCTCGACCCGGCCGGCGGCCTCGCTGAAGCCGGGCTGGCTGCGCAGGCGCTCGAGTGCGGCCTCACCGCGCTCGACGAGCTTGTTGTAGGTGGTCTGCGCGGCCTCGGCGTAGGTCTCGGCGAACTTGCGCAGCTCATCGGAGCTCAGACGGTCGCGCAGCTCACCGAACTGCGTCGGCAGGTCGTCCTGCAGTCGGTCGATCCGCGCACGGGTCTCCTCGACGCGGCTACGCGAGTCGGTACGGGCGTCGTCGGCGCGCTCACGAAGGGCGGCGACGATCTCGTTGACCCGCTCGAGGGCGAGGTCGGCGGCACCGACGGCGGCGAGCAACGGCGCCTTCAGGTCGTCGGGGGTGGGCTGGTTCTTGGCGGGAGTGTTCTTGGCCATGGTGTTCCTTTCTGAGGATGTGGTTCGGTTGCGTTCGTGTTCAGAAGCCGGAGTCTCTATTCAGTCGACGACTCCTGTTCTGTGTCGCTACCTGCCTCGTCAACCTCGGCCTCGTTCTGCTGACAGAACGACGTGTAGATGTCGAGCAGCACATGCTTTTGCCGCTCGGTGATCGCCGTGTCGTTGACGATGGCGTCGCGCACCTCGCTCTTCTCGCTGGGCTCGAGAATCCCGGCCCGCACGTAGAGCACCTCAGCCGACAACCGCAGCGCCTTGGCGATTTGGTTGAGCACGTCGGCAGAGGGTTTGCGCAATCCCCGCTCGATCTGGCTGAGGTAGGGATTGCTGACGCCGGCCTTCTCGGCCAACTGTCGTACGGATACCTGAGCGGCTTCGCGTTGCGTCCGGATGAACGTGCCGATGTCCTGGGCGGCGGTCTGCGCAGCGTTAGACACCACGACGGCAAGATTGTCATCCTGCGACATACGAAGCCCTCCGTGCCTCGGGTATCCAAAAAGCGACACCCCTACCGTACGACGCAGTGCTAACTTTTGCAAGCACTCGTTAGCGCAGGTCAGAATATAAGTTGGGCTACGGAATAGATGACCAGGCCCGCCAGCGCGCCCACCACGGTGCCGTTGATCCGGATGAATTGCAGGTCGCGTCCGACGTGGAGTTCGATACGGCGGCTGGCCTCGTCGGCGTCCCACCGCTCGATTGTTTCGGTGATGATCGCGGTGATTTCCACGCCGTACTGGGCGACCAGGTGCTGGGCCGCCCGGATGATCCAGTTGTCCACCTTGTCGCGCAGGTCGGCGTCGTCGCGCAGCGAGTCCCCGATCAGCATCACCGAGTCGGCGACCCGCGTGCGCAGCGTCGATGAGGGGTCGTCCACCGACTCGAACAAGATGCGCTTGGCCGCCGTCCATGCCGTCTCGGCCGCGCGCGTGACCTCGTCGCGGGCCATGACCTGTTCCTTGACGTTCTCGGCGCGCTCGATGGTGGCCCGATCGTGCTGGAGGTCGTCGGCGAACTCGAACAGGAAACGGGTCGCCGACCGCCGCAGCTCGTGGTCCGGGTTGCGGCGCACCTTGTCGGTGAAGTCCATCAACTCGCGGTGGATGCGGTCGCCGACGAGGTGGTCCACCCAGCGTGGGGACCAGGTGGGCGAGTCGCGTTCGATCACCCGGTCGATGACGGGCCCGGCGTTGAGCGACCACTGGAAGGCGCGGTCGGCGAGCAGTTGCAGCAGAGCTTCCTGCCGGTGTTCGGCCAGCAGCGTGGCCAGCACGCGACCGATGGGCGGACCCCACTGCGGTTCGGCGATGCGTTTGACGATCATCCGGTCGAGCACCTGCTGCACATCCTCGTCGCGCAGCATCTCCACCAGAACCCGCAGCACGGTGGCGGTTTCGGCGGCAACGCGTTCGGCGTGTGAGCGTTCGGAGAGCCACTTGCCCAGCCGGCCTGCCACTTCGGCGTTGCGCAGCTTCGCCGACACGACTTCAGGAGACAGGAAGTTCTCGCGAACGAAGGCGCCGAGCCCCTCGCCGAGCTGGTCCTTTTTGCGCTTGATGATCGCGGTGTGCGGGATCGGGATGCCGAGTGGGTGCTTGAACAGGGCGGTGACCGCGAACCAGTCCGCCAGGGCGCCGACCATGCCGGCCTCGGCGGCGGCGCGCACATAGCCCACCCAGTCCGGAGCGATACCAGCGGACTGGGCCCAGGTGCAGATGAGGAAGATGACCGAGGCGCCGACGAGAAAGCTCAGCGCGACGACCTTCATGCGCCGCAGCGAACGGCGGCGCTCCGCATCGGCTACGGAGTCGGCCCCGGCCAGGGACTCGGCAAAGCTTCTCCGCGGGGCGGGCGGAGCCGTCGGGGCGTGCCGTCCGGCGCTCGGTCTATGTGCCACTTCTCCATCATCCGCTACGACGCGCGGCAGCTCGGACCGACAACGCGAGGTGTCAAGATCGGCCGTACTATCGAGGGGAACTACGGAACGGATCACGGGGATAGTGGCACAACAGTCCGAGGCGATCGCGGTCAAGACAGACGGCCGCAAGCGGCGTTGGCACAAGCACAAGGTAGAGCGCCGCAACGAGCTGGTGGATGGCACCCTTGAGGCGATCCGCCGACTCGGTAGTGGCGTCAGTATGGACGAGATCGCGGCCGAGATCGGCGTCTCGAAGACGGTGCTGTACCGCTACTTCGTCGATAAGAACGACCTCACGACCGCGGTGATGATGCGGTTCGCGCAGACGACGCTGATCCCGAACATGGCCGCGGCGCTGTCGTCGAACCTGGACGGCTTTGAACTCACTCGCGAGGTGATCCGGGTCTACGTCGAAACGGTGGCGGCCGAACCCGAGCCCTATCAGTTCGTGATGGCGAACAACTCGGCGAGCAAGAGCCGCGCGGTCGCCACGTCCGAGCAGATCATCGCCCGCATGTTGGCGGTGATGCTGCGGCGCCGGATGCAGGAGGCCGGTATGGACACCGGCGGCGTCGAGCCGTGGGCGTACCACACGGTCGGCGGTGTTCAGCTTGCCACGCACTCGTGGATGTCCAACCGGCGCATGAGCTCCGACGAGCTGATCGACTACCTGACCATGCTGTCGTGGAATGCGTTGTGCGGCATCGTCGAAGTGGGCGGGTCACTCGAGGCGTTCCGCGGCCAACCACACCCGTCGCCGGTGCTTCCGCCCCCGACGCAAGACGATCAGTGAGCCCGGACCCGGTCACCTCGCCCATCGCCGACGCGGTGCGGTTTCGGACCGGCGACAAGGTGGCCGATCTGAACCCCTCGGCGACACCGGGTTTCGACGGCGCCAAAGCCGATGCGGCGCCGGTGCAAGCGGCCCGCAGCAATCGCCTCGCCGAGCTGCAGGAGATGCTCTACGCCAGTTCCAAAGGCCGTGACGACGCCCGCTCGGTCTTGCTCGTGCTGCAGGGCATGGATGCCGCGGGCAAGGGCGGTATCGTCAAACATGTTGTCGGAGCGGTCAACCCGATGGGCGTACGCTACACCGCATTTGGCAAACCGACACCGGAGGAGCTGGCGCACGACTTCCTGTGGCGGATCCGGCGCGCGTTGCCGCCGCCGGGACATATCGGCGTCTTCGACCGGTCGCATTACGAGGACGTGCTCATCGTTCGGGTGCACAACCTGGTGCCGCCGGAGGTCTGGGGTGCGCGCTACGACGAGATCAACGCGTTCGAGCGTGAACTCGTCGACGGTGGAACGACTCTGGTGAAGGTGGCGATGTTCATCTCGTTGGACGAGCAGAAGAAGCAGCTCCTCGAACGGCTCGACGACCCGACGAAATACTGGAAGTACAACCCCGGCGACATCGACGAGCGCCTCAAATGGCCCCAGTATCAGGAGGCCTACCAGGCGGTGCTGGACCGCACGTCGACGGACTATGCGCCGTGGCATGTGGTGCCCTGCGATCGCCGGTGGTACAGCCGGCTCGCCGTCACCGAACTGCTGATCGAAGCGCTCGAGGCCCTCGACTTGTCATACCCGTCTGCGGATTTCGACGTCGACGCGGAACGCAGGCGCCTGCTCGAGTCGTAGGCGCCGAGACTGCGGTTTCTGACGAATTTCGGCCGATTCCTCTCATAAACCGCAGTCTCGTGGAACCGGTATAGCGCTTTTCGCATCTAACTGGATATGGACCGTCTCATCGTGGGCAGCGACGCACTCGCAGCCGGCATCGTGACACGTCACGACCTACGCACCAACTACCTCAAGGTGCACCACAACATATACGCGCCGACAGGAATGGAACTCGACGCGCGTGTTCGAGCACATGCCGCATGGCTTTGGTCCCGCGGACAAGCGACTCTATTCGGCCATTCGGCCGCGGCGATGTTCGGAACTCGCTGGCTACCGCCCGACGGACCGGCGGAACTGGCACGAATACGGCATCGATCTCCGCGCGGAATCGTCATCTACAGTGGGACGCTCGCCGATGACGAGGTCTGCCTGCGAGGAAGTTTCGACTGTACGACACCCGCTCGCACGGCTTATGACCTAGGTCGGCGCGTGCCGGGGGATCTGGGGATCATGCGAATCGACGCCCTGCTCAACGCGACCGGGTGCACCGTCGCCGAAGTGCAGGGCATCGCGAACCGCTATCCCGGCGCACGGGGCATCCGTGAACTGCGCGCGACAATGGATCTCGTCGATGGCGGCGCGGAATCGCCGAAAGAGACCGAGCTTCGCCTGCTGCTCGTCCGTAATGGGTTGCCTCACCCGGCCACGCAGATTCGCGTTGGCAATCGCCGAATCGATATGGGCTGGTGCCAGTGGAAAGTGGGCGTCGAGTACGACGGAGTGCAGCATTGGACCAGTCCGGACATTCACGCCGGAGACATCGAACGGCTGGAGTTCTTGGCCGCGCAAGGCTGGCTTATCGTGCGGGTCAGCGCGCGTCACCTACGGTATCAACGAACCGAGATAGTGCGCCGGGTACGCGAGGCGCTCAGGAGCCGCGGCTGCCCCGTTTGATGGGCGTGCGCTCGGCGCTAGTAGCTGTAGAAGCCCCGGCCTGACTTCTTGCCGAGCTGCCCCGCCTCGACCATCCGCAGCAGCAGCGGTGGCGGCGCGTAGTGCGGGTCCTTGAGTTCGTCGAACATCGAGTCTGCGATCAGCTTCATGGTGTCCAGACCGATCAGGTCCGAAAGCCGCAGCGGGCCCATCGGATGTGAGAGCCCGGCCACGATTGCCTTGTCGACGTCCTCCACCGTGGCGACGCCGGCCTCCACCATCCGGATCGCCGAGAGCAGATAAGGCACCAGCAGCGCATTGACGACGAACCCGGAGCGGTCGCTGCACCGCACCACCTGCTTGCCGAGCACCTCGCTCGCGAACTGCTCGGTCCGCTGCAGCGCCTCCTCGGAGGTCACCAGCGTGTTGACCAGCTCCACCAGCGGCAGCACCGGCACTGGGTTGAAGAAGTGCAGCCCCAGCACGCGACTCGGATTCTTAGTTGCCGCAGCGATTTTCATGATTGGGATGCTCGACGTGTTCGACGCGAGGACCGCGTCGGGATCGGTGACGACGGCGTCGAGCTCGGCGAAGACCTTGGCCTTGACGGCCTCGTCCTCGATGATCGCCTCGATCACGAGTTGACGGTCGGCCAGGTCGGACAGATCGGTGGTGTACGACAGCCGCGCCAACGTCGCATCGCGGTCGGCCTCCGACAGCTTGCCCTTGCTCGCGGCCCGCTCCAACGAGCCGGTGATCCGCTTGCGCCCGGCCTCGACGAGTTCCTCGGACGGCTCGTAGACGACGACGCTGGCGCCGGCTTTCGCGGCCACCTCCGCGATGCCGCTGCCCATCTGTCCGGCGCCGACCACACCGACTCGTTCAATGCTCACTTGCGTCCTCTCCATAACATCAGGCCCCGCCCAATATAAGGACGGGGCCTGATGACAAGCCGTTGGGCCTCGTGAGCCTACTGGGCCTGGTCTAGGGGGCCTGACTTAGTGGAACTGACCCTCTTCGGTCGAACCCTTCAGCGCGGTCGTCGAGCTGTTCGGGTCCACCGTCGTGGCGATCCGGTCGAAGTAGCCGGCGCCGACCTCGCGCTGATGCTTGGTTGCGGTGTAACCCCGCTCCTCGGCGGCGAATTCGCGCTCCTGCAGCTCGACGTATGCCGACATCTGGTTGCGGGCGTAGCCGTAAGCCAGGTCGAACATCGAGTAGTTCAGCGCGTGGAAGCCGGCCAGCGTGATGAACTGGAACTTGAAGCCCATCGCGCCCAGCTCCTTCTGGAACTTCGCGATCGTCGCGTCGTCGAGGTGCTTCTTCCAGTTGAACGACGGCGAGCAGTTGTAGGCCAGCATCTGGTCCGGGAACTCGGCCTGCACGCCCTCGGCGAACTTCTTGGCCAGCTCGAGGTCGGGGGTGCCGGTCTCCATCCAGATCAGATCGGCGTACGGCGCGTAGGCCTTGGCGCGCGCGATGCACGGCTCGATGCCGTTCTTGACGGTGTAAAAGCCTTCCTTGGTCCGCTCACCGGTGATGAACGGCTGATCGCGCTCGTCGACGTCGGAGGTGATCAAGGTGGCCGCCTCGGCGTCGGTGCGCGCGATGACCACGGTCGGGACGTCGGCGACGTCGGCCGCCAGGCGTGCCGAGGTCAGGGTGCGGATGTGCTGCTGCGTCGGGATCAGCACCTTGCCACCGAGGTGACCGCACTTCTTCTCCGATGCCAGCTGATCCTCCCAGTGCGAACCCGCGACACCGGCGGCGATCATCGCCTTCTGCAGCTCGTAGACGTTCAACGCACCGCCGAAGCCCGCCTCGCCGTCGGCGACGATCGGCACCAGCCAGTTCTCGACCGAGGTGTCGCCCTCGACCTTGGCGATCTCGTCGGCGCGAAGCAGCGCGTTGTTGATCCGGCGCACGACCTGCGGCACCGAGTTGGCCGGGTACAGGCTCTGGTCGGGGTAGGTGTGACCGGACAGGTTCGCATCACCGGCGACCTGCCACCCGGACAGGTAGATGGCCTTCAGCCCGGCGCGCACCTGCTGGACGGCCATGTTGCCGGTCAGCGCGCCGAGCGCGTTGACGAACTCCATGTCATGCAGCTGGTTCCACAGGATCTCCGCCCCACGCTTGGCCAGCGTGGACTCCTCGACGACGGTGCCCTGCAGCGCAACGACGTCCTCGGCCGAGTAGTCGCGGGTGACGTTCTTCCAGCGGGGATTGGTGTCCCAGTCGCGCTGAATTTCTTCGGCACTCTTCGGCTTGCCAACGGTTGACATGGCGCTCCTTCGATCTGTTCACTATCGCCGCGGCGCCGCCGGAGTAGCCCGGCTTGTTAACGCCCAAACGGTTTAGCAGTTTCGCTACTACGAGGATGCCTCAGTCCATTAGCGCAGGTCCAGCCGTTTTGAATGCCAACTTTCGCCAACCACTCCCTCAGATTTGCGAATCTTGCGAAGAACCGGGTGCGCTTGACCGGTTCAGAAGTTACCGATGAGTAGGCGATTTCCGCAGGTCAGTACGCTCGTACTGTTAAACCGATCATGATCAGAGGTTGAAGATCGCGGCGACGGCCTTGGCCTCGTCGCCGACCGCATATGTGAGCGTTGTAACAGTGCGGTCCGTCAGCTCCGGACCGAATTTGTCCGTCGAACCCGGCGGATAGGTGTGGCTGAGAATCTCCATCCTGTCGCCAAGGGCGACCGCGGCGTCGTGTTCGATGGTCACCCGCAGCGGGTACCGCGCCAGCTCCGGATGGTGATGCAGGTAGTCCTCGATCACCGACCAGTACACCGCGTTGTTCATATGGTCGAAGATGTCGATGTCGCTGACCCGCGTCGGGAACTCGCGGATGTCATCGGCGTCCTCGCGGCTGCCCGCCGACAGGTACTCCTTCCACCTCAGGCGGTTGACGTCGGTCGTACGCCGCAATCCCTCGAGGAAGTCGTCGGATATGCGCGCGGGTCCCTGCGTCTCGCGATTGATGTTGATCCAGAACGCCTCGGATTCGATCAGGCCGCCCTTTCGGCCGTCGATGCGCACCCGCATCTCGCACCATCGGTTCGACGTTCCCGAACACCAACGACGCAGCCGCAGAATGTCCTGGAACTCGATCGGGCGGATCATGTCGATCATCGTGCGGCGCACGATCCACAGCGGATGGGTCTCCTGGAACCCCAGTTCGCGCAACTGGTCGGAGCCGATGTCTTGAATGTGGCGCGTCGCGGCGTCGAATTTGAGCCGGCCTTCGCGGTCCACGTCGGCCACCCGGAGCGGCCACTCGATGTCGAAGACGTCGGGGTGCGGATCAGGGACCGGCATCATGGCCTTGGCCAGGCCCTGGGCCGGGCCCGTTCCCGATCCCTGCTTCTCGTTCACGACCGCCGATATTGCCACAGCGGCGGATTGCCAACAATGCGAAGAGCACCTTCGCACCGTTGCTACGCTGGCTGACGTGGCGAAAACGTTTGTCGGCTCGCGGGTTCGGCAACTTCGCAGCGAGCGTGGCTTCAGCCAGGCGGCGCTTGCCCAGATGCTCGACATCTCGCCGAGCTACCTCAACCAGATCGAGCACGACGTGCGGCCGCTGACCGTGGCCGTCCTGCTGCGAATCACCGAGGTGTTCGGCGTCGACGCCACCTTCTTCGCCTCCGAGGACGACACCCGTCTGGTCGCGGAGCTACGCGAGGTCACCCTCGACCGCGACCTCGATATCGACGTCGACCTGGCCGAGATCGCGGACATGGTCGCTGCGCACCCCAACCTCGCCCGCGCGATGGTCAACCTCCACCGCCGCTACCAGCTGACCACCACCCGACTGGCGGCGGCCACCGAGGACAGGTTCGCCGCGGGCGGCGGCTTCAGTTCTGGCTCGGGTGCGATCACCATGCCCCATGAGGAGGTGCGCGACTACTTCTACCAACGACAGAACTATCTGCACGAACTCGACACCGCGGCCGAAGACCTCACCATCCGCATGGCGATGCACCGCTCGGAGCTCGCCCGCCAATTGTCGGACCGACTGACGATGGTGCACGGCGTGCGCATCGTCCACCGCATGGAACTCGGCGAATCGGTGCTGCACCGGTACAGCCCCGAGACGAAGACACTCGAGCTCAACAACCACCTCTCATCCGGGCAGACCGTGTTCAAGATGGCCGTCGAACTGGCGTATCTGGAATTCGGCGACCTCATCGACAAGCTCGTCGACGAGGGCAAGTTCACCAGCGACGAGTCCACGCGGCTGGCGCGACTGGGCCTGGCCAACTACTTCGCCGCCGCAATGGTGTTGCCGTACGCGCAGTTTCACGATGTCGCGGAGAACTTCCGCTACGACGTCGAGCGGCTTTCGGCGTTCTACTCGGTCAGCTACGAGACGATCGCGCACCGGCTGTCGACCCTGCAGCGGCCGTCGATGCGCGGTGTGCCGCTATCCTTCGTCCGCGTCGACCGCGCAGGCAATATGTCAAAGCGCCAGTCCGCCACCGGCTTCCACTTCTCCTCCAGCGGCGGTACCTGCCCGCTGTGGAACGTCTATGAGACGTTCGCCAACCCCGGCAAGATCGGAGTGCAGGTCGCGCAGATGCCCGACGGGCGCAACTACCTGTGGGTGGCCCGCACCGTCGAACGGCGTGCACAGCGCTACGGGCAGCCGGGTAAGACGTTCGCCATCGGCCTGGGCTGCGAGCTGCGCCACGCCCATCGGCTCGTGTATTCGGAGGGGCTCGACCTGTCCGGGGAGGTGTCGACGCCGATCGGCGCCGGTTGCCGGGTCTGCGAGCGCGACAACTGCCCGCAGCGGGCCTTCCCCGCCCTCGGCCGTGCGCTCGACATCGACGAGCACCGCAGCACGGTCTCGCCCTATCTGGTACGTCGACCTTGATTCGGCGACCACACGTAGACTCGCTGTGATGAGCGCACCCGAGTCGGCACGTATCGCGCCCGGTGGATTCAAGGAACTCGGCCCGCTGAACTGGGCCATCGCCAAGCTCGGCGCCCGCGCGATCAGGGCGCCCCGCTTCAGCCTCTTCAATGTGCTTGGCCAACACCGGCTTCTGTTCCTGGCGTGGCTGCCGTACAGCGGTGTGCTGCTTGGCATGCTGAGCAAGCTGTCGGTGCAGGACGCCGAAACCGTCATCCTGCGCGTCGGACATCTCCGGGACTGCGAATACGAACTGCAGCAGCACCGCCGCTTGGCCCGCACCCGGGGGCTCGGCCCGGACGTGCAGAAGAAGATCTTCGAGGGTCCCGACGCCGAAGGACTGACCGACCGCCAGCGCGCGTTGATCACCGCCACCGACGAGTTCGTCGTGACCCGCGGCGTCTCACCCGAGACCTGGGCCGTGTTGGCCAGGCACCTGACCAAACCGCAGCTGATCGAGTTCTGCATGCTGGCCGCCCAGTACGACGGTCTGGCGGCCACGATCACCACTTTGAAAGTGCCGCTGGACTTCCCGGACTAGTGCTCGTTTGTGAATCCGACGACGCTCATCGGCCCGTCAGCGTCGGCATCTTCACAAACGGCGCGCTAGAGGTACGTGATACCGAGGACGATCAGCGACAGCAGCACCGGCGAGACCGGCAGCGCGCACAGGAACACCGCCCACACCTCGCTTCTGCGCTGATACGCCCGCCAGCCCAGCCAGCCGACCGCACCGCCCACGACAAACGACACTGCGGCCACCACCAGCACCCAGGTGCTGACGTCGGAGGTCGAGGTGGCGAAGGAGATCCCGGCCAGCCAGAGGATATGGCCGATCACCAAGCCGCCGATGCCGGCGACCCACAGTGCCCTCGCCGTGCTGGTTGTCTGAACCACGCTGCTGTGTGGCCCCGGCTCAGAAGTTGATCATGTGGCCGAGCAGGCCATGGAAGCATTCCTGCAGGGCCTCGGACATGGTCGGGTGCGTGTGGACGTTGCGCGCCAGTTCGGCGGCGGTGAGGTCCCACTTCTGGGCCAGCGTCAGCTCGGGCAGAAGCTCGGAGACGTCGTGGCCGATCAGGTGGCCGCCGATCAGCTCGCCGTACTTGCCGTCGGCGATCAGCTTGACGAAGCCGCTGGGGTCGCCCGCGCCGTGCGCCTTGGCGTTGGCGGTGAACGGGAACTTGGCGACCTTGACGTCGTAACCCTCTTCGCGGGCCTGCTCTTCGGTGAGCCCGAAGCTGGCCACCTGCGGCTGGCAGAACGTCGCGCGCGGCAGCATCCGGTAGTCCCCGAGCGGCAGAGTCTCTGCGCCTGCGATGGTTTCGGCGGCGATGACGCCCTGCGCCTCGGCCACATGCGCCAACTGCAGCTTGCCCGTCACGTCGCCGATCGCGTAGATGTGCGGCACGCTGGTGCGCATGTAGTCGTCGATGTCGATCGCCTTGCGCTCGGTGATCCCGACGCCCGTGTTGTCGAGTCCGTAACCCTCCAGGTTGGGCGCGAAACCGATTGCTTGCAGCACCTTTTCGGCTTTGATGTCCTCGGACTTGCCGTCCTTGCTGACGGACACGGTGACGTCGTCGCCGCTGTCTTTGATCGATTCGACCTTGGTGCCGGTCAGCACCTTGACGCCGAGCTTCTTGAACTGCTTCTCGATCTCCTTGGAGACGTCGGCGTCCTCGTTGGGCAGCGCGCGGGGCAGGAACTCGACGATCGTGACGTCGACGCCGTAGTTCTTCATCACGTAGCCGAACTCCATGCCGATGGCACCGGCGCCGGCGATCACGATCGAGGACGGCAGCTCGCGCGTCATGATGAGTTCTTCGTAGGTGACCACGTTTTCGGACAGCGACGTGTCGGGCACCAGGCGGGTGCTGCTGCCGGTGGCGATGATGATGTTGTCGAACTCGACGGTCTCGGTGCCGCCGTCGTTGAGGTCGACCTCGAGCGTGTGCTCGTCTTTGAACTTGCCGTAGCCGTGGATCTCGGTGATCTTGTTCTTCTTCATCAAGTAATGCACGCCGGCGACGCGGCCGTCGGCGATCTTGCGGCTGCGGTCGAAGGCGACGCCGTAGTCGAACGTCGCCTCGCCGTTGATGCCGAACTGCTTGGCTTCCTTGGTGAAGATGTGCGCGAGCTCCGCATTACGCAGCAACGCTTTGGACGGGATGCACCCAACGTTGAGGCACACGCCGCCCCAGTACTTGGGTTCGACGATGGCGGTGTTCAGTCCGAGCTGTGCGGCGCGGATGGCCGCGACGTACCCGCCGGGACCTGCTCCGAGAACGACGACGTCATAGTGGGTCACGCCCCCACACTAATGGGCATCGGCGAACGGTCCGCCATGTCCCGCGGGATCGCGTTGGATCGGCTGGGGCCACGGCGCCGGGCGCGGACGCTGGCGCACCTGCAGCGGCCACCAGAACCACCGTCCGAGCAGAGTGGCCACCGACGGCGTCATCAATCCCCTGATCACGAACGTGTCGAACATCAGGCCCAGCGCGATCGTCGTGCCGACCTGGCCGATGACGATCAGGTCGCTGACCGCCATCGTCGCCATCGTGAACGCGAACACCAACCCGGCGGCGGTGACGACGGGGCCGCTGCCTGCCATCGCGCGAATGGTGCCGGTGCGCAGTCCGGCGTGGACTTCCTCCTTCATCCGCGACACCAGCAGCAGGTTGTAGTCCGCGCCGACGGCCACCAGCACGATGATCGCCATCGGCAGGACCATCCAGTGCAGAGGGATGCCGATGATGTGCTGCCACAGCACCACCGACATCCCGAACGCCGTGCCCAGGCTCAGCGCCACGGTTCCGACGATGACCAGAGCGGCGACCAGGGCCCTGGTGATCACCATCATGATGACGAGGATCAACAGGAGCGCGGCTGTGACCGCGATCAGCAGGTCGTAATCGGCACCCTGCTGCATGTCGTCGAACATCGCCGCGGCACCGCCGACGTAGACCCAGGAACCTTCCAGCGGTGTGCCCTTGATCGCGGCGGCCGCGGCCTTCTTCAGTGGTTCGATCCGTGAAATGCCTTCCTCGGTCAGCGGATCGCCCTGGTGGATGATGGTGAACCGGACGGCGTGCCCGTCCGGCGACATCATCAGGTCCATGCCGCGGATGAAGTCGGCGTTCGTGAACGCTTCGGGCGGAACGTAGAAGGAGTCGTCGTTGAGGGCTTCGTCGAACGCCTCCCCCATCGCCGCGCTGTCTTCCTGCTGCTCCATGGTCTGGTCCTGCTGCGCCTTCTGAACCTGATATTGGTTCAGCATCATCTGGCGCTGGTTTTTCATCGACTGGATCATCCCCGGCATCACCGCGGTCATCTCCAGCGTCAGGTCGGCCATCCGGTTGATGTCGGGAACCATCGCCTGGAAGTCGTCGGACATGGTCGAGATGCCGTCGAGGCTGTTGAAGATCGAACGCAGCGACCAGCAGACCGGGATGTTGAAACAGTGTGGCTCCCAGTAGAAGTAGTTGCGCACGGGGCGGAAGAAGTCATCGAAGTTGGCGATGTTGTCGCGCACTTCCTGCACAGTCAGCGACGTGTCGGTCATCTTGTCGGCCATACTTCGCGACACCACGGACAGTTCGCGGGTGATCGAGTTCATCTTCTCCATCGACTCGATGGTGTGGGCCATCTCGTCGGCCTGGGCCATGATGTTGTCGATGACGCCCTGCTGGTAGTCGTTGGACATGAGCTGGCCGACGCCTTGCTGGCCGATCATGTAGGGGATCGTCGTGTGTTCGATCGGCTTGCCGTCGGGCCGGGTGATCGCCTGCACCTGGGCGATTCCCTCGACATCCGCAAGGGCTTTCGCGATCTTGTCGATCATCAGGAACCCTGCCGGGTTGCGCAGGTCGCGGTCGGTCTCGACCATCAGCACGTCCGGGTTCATCCGGGCCTCGGAGAAGTGGCGGGTCGCCGCCGCGTAACCGACGTTGGCCGAGATGTCGTCGGGCAGATACAGCCGGTCGTTGTAGCTCGTGTGGTAGCTGGGCAGCGCGAGCAAGCCGACCAGGCACGCCGCGACGGCAACCACCACGAACGCACCGGGCCAGCGGACGGTCGAGGTGCCGATCCGACGCCACGCCCGGGTCGATGACTTGGCCTTGGGTTCGAGCACGCGGCCGAAGCGGCTGACCACAGAGATCAACGCGGGGCCGAACGTCAAGGCCACCACGATGCCGAACACCATCGCCGCGGCCATCGGATAGCCCATGCTCTGGAAGTAGGGCAGCCGGGTGAAGTTCAGGCAGAAGGTGGCGCCCGCGATGGTCAACCCGGACGCCGCCACGACGTGGGCGGTCCCCTGAAACATCGTGTAGTACGCCGATTCTCGGTCCTCACCGGATCGGCGGGCCTCCTGGTACCGGCCGACCAGAAAGATCCCGTAGTCGACGGCGGTGGCGATGGTCAGGGTGACCACCAGGTTGGTGGCGAAGGTGGTCAGACCAAACACGTTGTGGTAACCCAGAAATGAGATCAACCCGCGGTTGCCGAGCAATCCCATCGCGAGCATGCTGAGCAGCACCAGCGTCGTGGCGATGGACCGGTAGATCACCAACAGCATGACGACGATGACGCCGAACGTGAGCATCTCGATCGTCCGCATGCTCTTGTCGCCGACGGCGTTCTGGTCTGTCGTCGTCGCTGCTGCGCCGGTGACGTAGACCTCGACACCAGGAGGCGTCGGGTGTTTGGTGACGATGTCCCGCACGGCGTGCACCGACTCGTTGGCCAACCTCTCGCCCTGGTCGCCGGCGATGTACACCTGGGTGTAAGCGGCCTTGCCGTCGACGCTCTGCGCGCCCGCGGCGGTGAACGAGTCAGACCACAGGTCCTGCACATACTGCACGTGTGCGGTGTCGGCGCGCAGGTCGCGCACCATCTGTTCGTAGAACTCCAGCGCCTCGACACCCAGCTTCTTCTCGCCCTCGAGCACGACCATGACCGAGCTGCTGGTGTCGTATTCCTCGAACGTGGTGCCGACGCGTTTCATCGCGATCATCGACGGCGCGTCCTGTGGGCTCATCGACACCGCGCGCTGCTTGCCGACCACTTCGAGCTGCGGCACCGCGGTGTTGAGGAAGCCGATGATGACGACCCAGCCCACGATGATCGGCAGGGCGAACAGGCGGATCAACCGCGGAAGCCACGGACGTTTCGGCGCGGCGATCGGGTTGGGGTTCGTCGGCGCGTCGTCGACCGGTGCGCTCATGCGGATTTCACCAGACAGAACGTCTGGGCGTTCACACCCTGAGCCATCTTCTCATCCTTGAGTTCGTCGTCCACGGTGATGCGGCAGCCGATGGACTGGCCGTCGGTCTGGGCGATGATGTTCGGCGCTACCGACGGCGCTGTGGTCTCCAACGTCAGCGACCACGGCAGGCTCACGGTTCCGGCGCGCACCGGCTTTCCGTCGAGATCCAGATAGTTGACCACGGCGGTGCCCGTACCGAAGACCTCATAGGTGACGACCTTCGGGATGAACTTCTCCGCGGTGTCGGCACCGATCGGGGTCTTCAGGGCGGGTTCGGCACCGAAGATGCCCCGGAAATGCGACACCGCGAGAACGCCCGCCGTCGCGGCGATCAGGATCATTACGGGAAGCCAGACGCGCGTCACCAGCTTCATGACCGGCGCTCCCCCGGGTCGGCATCAGCGCGCCCGAGCAGTGCGGGAAATGGATCGACGGGAGTCAATGTGCGGGCCTTCCGGCGTTGTGACCACCCCGAGCTGAAGGGGCGCAGTGCTAGTCAGCCAAGCTAACGAACGAAGCGGACAAGGTCAATCCGCTTTCCTGTGGACCGCATTACACTCGGCCGGATGGATGTGGGTGAGACGGAGTCGCCGCGGCTGGGGTGTCGCCCCCTGCGCAAAGACGCTGAACGCAACCGCACACGCGTTTTGCAAGCGGCCCGTGAACTGTTCGCATCAAAAGGTTTGGAGCCCAACCTCAATGACGTCGCCCGGTACGCAGGGGTGGGAGTGGGAACGGTGTACCGGCGGTTCGCGACCAAAGACGAACTGCTCGAGGCTATCTTCGTCGACGGCCTGGATCAGATGACTGCGTTGGCTGAAACCGCGCTGGAGCACGACGATCCGTGGGAGGGCTTCGTGTGGTTCGTCGAGCATCTGTGCGCGATGACCGCTACCGACCGGGGCTTGCGGGAAATCGCGTTCAGCAAAGCCTACGGCGGTGACCGCGTGGTGGCGGCACAGGAACGTCTTCACCCGGTGGCCGTGCAAGTCGTCAAGCGAGCGCAGAACGACGGCCGTCTGCGCTCGGACATCTCACACACCGACCTGCCTCTGCTCAGCCTGCTCGCCGGAATGGTCAGCGAGTTCGCCGGACACGTCGACACCGATCTGTGGCGTCGCTATGTCGGGATCCTGTTGGACGGTATGCGTTCTGGCGACGACAACGAACCGTTGCCGGTGCGCGCGTTGGACGATCAGGGCCTCGACGCGGCCATGCGGACATGGGAACCTACCGGCCGCTGAGACAACTCAGTAGGGGATCACGCCTGCGAAACACCGGGTGGCCCACTCGCAGAAGTAAAGACCGTGCAGTACCGCCGCCCCCGCGACCGCTCCGAACGGCGCCGACATCAGCGCGAGCGCGAGCGCGGACACCACGGGCCTGTCGGGCACCATCGCGAGAAGTAGACCGGCCACCGTCGCCGTGACCACGAAGACCAGCGCGACGAAGACCGGGGCCGTCTTGTCCATCGAGTGGTACCACCAGTGGTACAGACCCCATCCCGCCAACGCGGCGAGCGCCCAGACGCCAGCGACGACGAGCGCGAACATCCAGCGCTTGAGGTAGGGGTGGTTGCCGGGAACCACGACGGGCTGTGCCGGGATCGGTACCGGCTGCGACGGGTGCTCGGCGACGGCCGTCGTTCCCATCACCGCCTGGAACTCACCGGTGGTGAATGTCGGGGTGTACGGCTCCGTCGGGTCGCCGGGCAGCGTTTCGGTTGTCTCAGGCACCGTGCACCGCCTGGATCGCGACCAGCACCCCGAACCACCCGGGCGCGACGCCGAGCAGGAAGGCGCCTGCGGTCGTCACCCACCGCCGACCCGACACCAGGATCGCCAGCATGCCGAGCGCGGCGGGTACGCCGACGACGAGCGCCACGACGACGTCGGGCCGGATGGGCGCGTCGATCACCAGCGTGGCGGCGACCCCCAGGATCAGCCCCACTGCCGTACCGACCAGCAACGCGCTGGTCAGCACCCATGCACGGGGAAGCGGTATCACGGTTGAAAGGCTACGCGGACAACGGCTTAGCCCCGCTCACCCGCCCGGCGCGTCAGGTATCGGACAGGCATCGATTGGGTTACCGACGATATGCGTTTCCGGCGGTGGCGGTCGGACGCCCCGTTCGAAATCCGCTCCGGTCACAGGCGGTGTCACGGCCAGTGCCTGCATCTCTGCCCCGGTGAACGCCCGGCCTCGGCTCAAGAACCGCACCCCTTCGGGGGCTTCGACGCTGAACCCTCCGCCGCGGCCCGGGACGACGTCGATCACGAGTTGGGTGTGCTTCCACGCCTCGAACTGCGAGCCCGAGATCCACACCGGTACCCCGTCGCCGACGTCGAGCACCGCGAGCAGCACGTCGCGATCGCCCACGATGAACTCCCCGTCGGGGTAGCACATCGGCGACGATCCGTCACAGCAGCCGCCGGACTGGTGGAACATCAGCGCGCCATGCTTGTCCTGCAGTCGGGCCAGCAGATCGGCGGCCGCGGCGGTGATCAGCGCCCGCGGCGGCGCCGGCTCTTCTTCTTGTTGCGCCGAACGTGGGTTACCCGCACGCGAAAGTCCGGTTTGGTGTGCGGGTAACCCACGTTCGCGCCCGGGCATCGTCAGAATCCTCGCCTCCTCGCGCAAGCGCTCGTCAGAAGAACCCCTGCGCTTTGTTGCTGTAGGACACCAGCAGATTCTTGGTCTGCTGGTAGTGGTCGAGCATCATCCTGTGGTTCTCGCGACCGATGCCGGACTGCTTGTATCCGCCGAACGCGGCGTGCGCCGGGTAGGCGTGGTAGCAGTTCGTCCACACCCGACCCGCCTTGATGTCGCGGCCGGCGCGGTAGGCGGTGTTGCCGTCGCGACTCCACACTCCGGCGCCCAACCCGTACAGCGTGTCGTTGGCAACCGCGATCGCGTCGTCGTAATCGGTGAACGAGGTGACCGCGACGACGGGCCCGAAGATCTCCTCCTGGAAGATCCGCATCTTGTTGTTGCCCTCGAAGATCGTCGGCTGCACGTAGTAGCCGCCGGACAGGTCGCCGCCGAGTTCGGCGCGCTCACCGCCGGTGACGACGCGGGCGCCTTCGTCTTTACCGATCGCGATGTAGGACAACACCTTTTCGAGCTGGTCGTTGGAGGCCTGCGATCCGATCATCGTCTCGGTGTCCAGCGGATCGCCCTGTCGCACGGCCTTGGTGCGGATCGCGGCCAACTCCAGGAACTCGTCGTAGATGTCGGCCTGGATCAGGCTGCGCGACGGGCACGTGCACACCTCGCCCTGGTTGAGGGCGAACATCGTGAACCCTTCGAGCGCCTTGTCCTGGTAATCGTCGGCGGCGGCCATCACGTCGGAGAAGAAGATGTTGGGGCTCTTGCCGCCGAGTTCGAGCGTGACGGGGATCAGGTTCTGGGACGCGTACTGCATGATCAGCCGGCCGGTGGTGGTCTCGCCGGTGAACGCGATCTTGGCGATGCGGTTGCTCGACGCCAGCGGTTTGCCCGCCTCGAAACCGAACCCGTTGACCACGTTGAGCACACCGGCGGGCAACAGGTCGCCGATCAGGCTCATCAGATACAGGATCGAGGCCGGCGTCTGCTCGGCCGGTTTGAGCACCACGGCGTTCCCGGCGGCCAACGCCGGGGCCAGCTTCCACGTCGCCATCAGGATCGGGAAGTTCCACGGGATGATCTGCCCGACGACGCCGAGTGGCTCGTGGAAGTGATAGGCGACGGTGTCGTCGTCGATCTGGGAGAGCGACCCCTCCTGCGCCCGGATCGCTCCGGCGAAGTAACGGAAGTGGTCGACGGCCAGTGGGAGGTCGGCGTTGAGCGTCTCGCGAATGGGCTTGCCGTTGTCCCACGACTCCGCGAGCGCCAGCGACTCGAGGTTGGCCTCGATACGGTCGGCGATCTTGTTGAGGATGACGGCGCGCTCCCCCGCGGCGGTCTTGCCCCATGCGGCGGCCGCGCCGTGTGCGGCGTCCAGCGCTGCCTCGATATCGGTTTCGTCGGATCGCGGCACCTCGCAGAACGACTGGCCCGTCACCGGCGTCGGGTTCTCGAAGTACTCCCCGGAGGCCGGCGGCACCCATTCTCCGCCGATGAAGTTGCCGTAGCGCGACTCGAACGACATCAGGGCGTCGGCGGCACCCGGGCGGGCGTAAACGGTCATCGTGTCCTCCTCGTTGAGACATCTGACGAGACCTGTGACGGCCGGTCGCCATCGGCGAAGGCGACGGGTCGATGGCGGTCGGTCTTTCGCATCATGGCCGATTGTGCTCGCGATCACATCGGTGCGCCAGCGTGCCCCTACCGTGCCTCGCGACCTCCACAATGGTCGCGTGCATCCGTCACCGACGGCCGGACACCGCGCGCCCGGTTCGCGGCCCTCGACAAGTTACGGGTTCGTGTTGCTGGCGGTGACGTTGGCGATCAGCGACTTCACGATCGCCGACGCCGTCATCCCGTCACTGGTACGGGATCTCGGTTTGTCCGTGGCCGATCTGGGCCTGGCGTTCACGGCGTACTTCGCCGCAGCGGCGGCATTCATGGTCCTGTTCGGCAGGCTCGGTGACGTCCTTGGACGCCGCTTCGTGCTGCTCGTCTCCACTGCCCTGTTCATCGCGGGAAGCGTGCTCAGCGGCATCGCCTGGGATCTGCCCTCCTTTTTCGCCGGCCGCGTGCTGTCCGGACTGGCGTTGGCGGCTACTCTGCCGAACGGTCTCGGCGTGCTCAACACGCTGTTCGCGCAACGTGGGCCGCAGCGGGAGCGCGCCTTCGGCTTGTGGGCGGCGGCGATCGGGCTGGCGGCGGTGATAGGACCTCTTGTCGGGGGCGCGGCGGCGGCCACCGCGATCAGTTGGCGCTGGGCCTTTTTCGGGTCGGCGCTACTTGGCGTGCTGGCCGCGGTGGGCATCGCCACGACGTTGGCCGAGAACCCCCGCAAGCGTCTCGCCGACATCGACGTTTGGGGTGCGCTCCTGTTGGCGGCAAGTGCGGGCAGCCTTGCGCTGGCCGTGGACCTCGGAGGCGGCGGCTACGACGACCAGGTGCGCACGGCCGTCGGCCTTTTCGGTGTCACGATCGCGGCCGTCGCCGCTTTCGCCGCGGTGCAGCGCAGGCGGATCCGTCGGCGACGAGAAACCATCGCCCCGCCACACCTGTTCCGGTACCGGTCTTTTCGGCTGGCCACATTCAGCTCCGCGTTCATGTCCATCGGGGACACCGGATTCCAACTGGCCCTCCCGCTGGTCCTGGGGTTCGTTCTCGGCGTGGGCCAATTGGGGGTCGGCGTCGTGCTGGCCTGCTACGGCGCGGGTGCTGTGCTCAGCGGCCCGGCGGCGGCTGCCCTAGCTCGCCGACTCGACGACCGCACGGTGGCCCGATACGCCCTTGCGGCACTGCCGCTTCTGCTGCTCGGCCTGATCGCCCTGCTCTCCTGGGAGACACCGCTGGCCGCCGTGGGAGCGGTGCTGGTCGCCTACGGCGTGGCCTGGGGTGTCGCATACGCGCGGCTGGTCAACATATCGTATTACGAAGTGCCCGAACAGGACTCAGCGGTTGCGGGTGGCGTTCAGAGCGCGCTGCGGCTTCTGGCCGGTGCCCTCGGCGCGGGGATTCTCACGGCAGTCTTCAGCGGTGTGGCCGGCCGGTCGGCGCTGGACGCGGCGGTGCCGTCGCATTCGCGACTGACGCCCTCGGCCGATACGTCCGCGCTCGCGACGGCACTCTCGACAGGGGCGCAGGCGACCATCGCGGTCGCCGCCGCCATCACGGCGGTCGCGCTGATCATCGCGTTGCGGCTGCCCGAACAGCCGACCGTCAGATCGTGAGCGGCCGCTCCAAGCGGTCGCGAACCGAGTCGAGGAACGGATGCTCTTCGGAACCCAGGTAGTCGGCGGGTGGGCGCCAGTCGATCCGGCCCATCTTCCCCGCGAACAAGCCGTAGCCGATCAGTTCGCGGAGTCGCGGGTCCAGCCGTCGCACCAACTCGCGGGGAATGCTGAGCTGCTGGTTGATCTGTTGGCGCAGGAACCCCGCGCAGTAGTTGACGGTGAGGGCGGGACGCGGCTTGTTCGTCCGGTTGGCGCCGGCCGTATGCCACAGGCTGCCGTTCCACACCAGCGCGTCACCGGCGGCCATCTCCACCGGGGTGCTCGGCGGATAGGGTTCCGCCGGCATCGCTGCCAGCCGGTGGGTGCCCGGCACAACGCGGGTCGCACCGTTCTCGTCGGTGAAGTCGCAGAGCGCGATCAACGCGTTGCAGAGCAGCGGTTGGTGTGGCCGCGGAATCGGATACATCTCGTCGTCGCAATGCAGGCGTTGCTCGACCGCCCCCGGCAGCTGGTTGCTCGTCATGAACCAGGACAGCAGACAGTCCCGACCGAGCACCCCCTCGATGATCGGCAACAACCGCGGGTTGGTCGGGAGCGCCTCGTATCGGGCACCGTGTAGCAGCAGGTTGTCGATCCGGACCCAGTCGTGATCGGCGCCGTTGAGCGCCTTCTGTCCCGGGCGGGGGAAACCTTTGACGACGGTGTTCGAGTTGGCGATCACCGTCGGCAGTTCACGCTCGAGCCGACGCGTATCGCTCAGGTAGCCGTCGATCGCCTCGTGCTCGAGGACTCCCTTGACGACGGTGTAGCCGAGTTCTTCGATCTCACCGACGTGCCGAGCCGTCGATGAGTCGTCAGTCATCAGGACGGCAGCAGGTCGATTTCCTGCTGAACCTCTTCTTCTCGAACCTCGTCGGTGTCGACGATCTGTGGGTCGGCCATGACGATCTCCTTCACTAGGACAAAAAAGATGACCAGGTCATGATCACTCACCATGGGCGCTCGCGCGGGGCATTCCGGCAGAAAATTGACTCTTCCGCAAAGGCGTAGCTCCCGGTACGGCACACCGGCTGAGCCGGTCGGGCACCGGACCGCGACAATGGGTCGCGTGGATGAGGACGCGTATCTGTGGCTCGAGGACATCACCGGTGATGTTGCGTTGGACTGGGTGCGCAAGCACAACGAACCGACGATCACGCGCTTCGGCGGTGAGAGGTTCGAGCAGATGCGGCGAGAGGCGCTGGAGGTACTCGACACCGACGCCCGTATCCCCTACGTCCGTAGGCGGGGCGATCACCTGTACAACTTCTGGCGCGACGCGGACCACCCTCGGGGGCTGTGGCGGCGCACGACGCTGGACAGTTACCGCAGCGAGCAGCCGGAGTGGGACGTCCTGATCGATGTCGACGCGCTCGCCGACCAAGACGACGAGAACTGGGTGTGGGCCGGCGCCGACGTGCTCGAACCGGACTTCTCCCTCGCGCTCGTCGAACTGTCCCGCGGCGGCGCAGACGCCACCGTCGTTCGCGAATTCGACATGGCTACACGGCAGTTCGTCGCGGACGGTTTCGCACTTCCCGAGGCCAAGTCGAGCGTCACGTGGCAGGACCGCGACACCGTGCTGGTCGGCACCGACTTCGGACCGGGGTCGTTGACCGACTCCGGCTATCCCCGGATCGTGAAGCGCTGGCGGCGCGGGCAACCGCTCGCCGAGGCGCAGACCCTGTTCGAGGGTGAGATCGCCGACGTCAGCGTGGGATGCGGCTACGACGCGACACCGGGATTCGAACGGTTGCTGATCACGCGGGCCTTCGACTTCTTCAATCGCGAACGTTACGAGTTGCGCGGCGAAACGCTGATACCCATCGACGTGCCGACCGACGCCGGGATATCCGTGCACCGCGAGTGGCTGTTGATCCGGCCGCGCACAGATTGGACGGTCGGGTCGACGACCTATCGCGCCGGTTCCCTGCTTGCCGCGAACTACCTCGAATACCTCGATGGCGCACGGGATCTGCACGTGGTGTTCGAACCCGACGAGCACTCCAGCCTCGACGACTACGCGTGGACGCGTGACCGCCTGATCCTCGTCACGCTCGTCGATGTGGTCAGCCACGTCGAGGTTGTGACACCGGCAGCGTGGCAGCGAGCCGGCATTGAGGGGATCCCGCCGAACACCAACACGGTGCTGGTCGACGCCGACGAATACGGTGACGAGATCTTCGTCGACTCGAGCGGTTTCGACACGCCGTCGCGGCTGTTATGGGGCGTGGCCGGTGACGCCGTCGCAGAGGTCAAACGCGCGCCGTCGTTCTTCGACGCCGCTGACCTACAGGTCGAGCAGTTCTTCGTGGCCTCCGACGACGGCACCATGATCCCGTATTTCGTTGTGGGGCACCGTCACAATCAGGCGCCGGGCCCCACGCTGTTGGGCGGATACGGCGGCTTCGAGGTGGCCAACACGCCAAGCTACGCCGGTGTGTTGGGCCGGTTGTGGTTGAGCCGTGGTGGCACGTATGTGTTGGCGAACATCCGCGGCGGGGGCGAGTACGGGCCGACGTGGCATACGCAGGCGATGCGCGAGAACCGGCATCTCGTCTACGAGGATTTCGCCGCTGTGGCACGCGATCTGGTGGCGCGCGGTATCACCACCGTCGAGCAGCTCGGTGCGCAGGGCGGGAGCAACGGCGGCCTGTTGATGGGCGTGATGCTGACGCGGTACCCGGAACTGTTCGGCGCGTTGGTGTGCAGTGTGCCGCTACTGGACATGCGACGGTTCCACCTGCTGCTCGCAGGCGCCTCCTGGATGGCCGAGTACGGGGACCCCGACGATCCCGACGATTGGGAGTTCATCTCGAAATACTCCCCTTACCAGAATATTTCGGCGGATCGCCGGTACCCGCCCGTGCTGGTCACCACGTCGACGCGCGACGACCGCGTGCATCCGGGCCACGCCCGCAAGATGACCGCGGCCCTGGAGGATGCGGGGCATCCGGTCCACTACTACGAGAACATCGAGGGCGGTCACGCGGGCGCGGCCGACAACGCCCAGACCGCATTCCGTTCGGCGCTCATCTACGAGTTCCTGTGGTCGATGCTCAGCTGAACAGCTGGTCGCCGAGGTACCGGTCGGGACCGGTGACGCCCGGCAGGATGAAGAAGAAGCCGCCGCCGACCGGAAGGATGTACTCCTCGAGCGGTTCCCCGGCGAGGCGGCGCTGCACCGTCAGGAACCCCTTCTCCAGGCTGCGCTGATAGGCGATGAAGGCCAGACCCTGGTCCAGTCGGCCCGCGCCGTCGAAACCCCGGGAGTAGTTGAAGCCCCTCCGCAGGATCAGGTTCTCGTCCGTCTCCGGCGTGCGCGGGTTGGCCAACCGGATGTGAGCGGTGAGCGGAATTCGCTTGCCGTCGGGGTCTTCTGGGTAATCGGGGTCGGTGAACTCACCGCTGAGTCCGAGCGGTGCGCCGCTGACCTTGCTGCGTCCGATCAGCGCTTCCTGCTCGACGAGTTGGGTGCGGTCCCAGAACTCGACGAACATGCGGATGATGCGGATCGCCTGATAGGAGCCGCCGACCGCCCACTGCGGTTCGCCGTCCTGCGGGCCGACCCAGACGTGGCGGTCCATGACGGCGCCGTCGTCGACATCGAGATTGGCCGTCCCATCCTTGAAGCCCAACAGATTTCGCGGAGTCGCCGCCTCTGAGGCCCGCCCGGCGCCGATGCCCCTGGCGTATCCGTCGACCATCCACCGCATCACCAGATCGCTGCGCGTGCGGCGCATCAGCTGGCGCAGCGCGAAGATGACCGTGTCGTTGTGCCCGGCCTCGATCACGATCGACAGATCACCGTGCGACAGTTTGGGATCCAGCCGGTCGTTGGCCAGAAACGGCATCGTGACCAGTTCCCTGGGCTTGCGATCGGCCAGCCCGAACCGGTCGTCGAATAGCGATGCGCCCACACCGACCACGACCGACAGGTTGTCGGCGGGAGGCTGGTCGCCGAGGATTCCCGAATCGACGGGCGGGTACTCCGGGTCGCGCACCTCGGGCGGCCTGCCCGCCATCAGCCCGCGGATCTCTTCGGTGAGCTCCTGGAGGGCACGCTTGAGGCCGTCGCGATCCTTCGACAGCACGTTGAACGAGGCGATCAATCCCTGTTCGGGGATGGGCAGCGCGGTGATGCCGGTCTGGTGGGCGCCTTCGAACGGGACGAGCGCCCCCGCGACAGCGGCCGGAGCGGCATCATCCTTCGAGCATCCGGCGAGGGCTGCACCGGCGCCCACCGCGGCACCCGTGCCCAGCGCGCCGGTGATGAAGCCTCGGCGTGACAGACCCGAGCGGCCTTCGCTCACTTCAGTTTCAGCACTCCCGACACCTGCGACAGGTTCTCCGACAGCCCGGCGAGTTCGGCTTTGAGCTTGTCGATGATGTCCGGTGTCACGGTGACCTCGGGGCAGCGCGGCGACGGGTAGGGGTCGTTCTCGGTGCAGAACAACACCCAGCCGTCACCGCGGCGCAACGGCCGCATCGTGTCGAACACCGAGTTGAGTCCCGCTTCGATCTTGCCCAGCAAAGCTGGATCGGCTTGTACCAGGGCGGCACTCAGCGTGTTCACGGCATCGCGGGCGCCCTGGAGGTTGGCGTCGAAGTCCCAGAGGTCGGTCTTGGAGTAACGGTCCTCCTCGCCGGTGATCTTGCCTTCGGACACCTCTTCGATGAGCTCGGCCGCGCCGTTGGACACGTCGATCGGCTTCACTTCGACCGCCGGGAACTGCGCCTTCAGGTCGGCGACGTCCTTGTCGAGCTTGTCGGCAAACGGTGCCCCGCCCTCGGTGGTGTTCTTCTCGAACAGCAGGTATTCCAGGCGGTGCCAACCGGTGAACTTCGGGTCGTCAACGCCCGCGAAATCGTCAACGCGAGCGTCGATCTTGCCGTCGATCTCCTCGACCAGGGCGGCGATGGGCTCGATGCGTTCCCACGGGGCGCGAGAAGGCGCAAACGCATCCTGGGCGGCCTTGAGGTCTCCGGCGCGCACCGCATCGGTGAAGACCTTGACCACGCGCTGGAGTTCGTCGATGTTGCTCTGCGCGTAAGCCTTGTAGTCGGCGGCCGCTTTGTCGAGTACCGCGGGATCGACTGCGGGCGCGGCGCTCGTCGTCTCGGTCGCGGTTCCAGTGGCCGACGTCGTCTCGCTGCCAGAAGACGAGCTCTCATTCGAGCATCCGGACAGGATCAGGCCGACGACGGCGATGGGAGTTGCCCAGGCAAGAAACCGGTTCATTAGCACCTCGAAGTTAGGAGAGGCTGAACATAGCACTTCTGGCTGATCAGAGGCGAGGCAAGCCTAAATCGGTGTTGCGAGCCGGGTGCACCATCACGCGCGAACCGCCTCGGCGCGAGAATCGGCGCCAGCGCCCTCTCTGTCAAACTTGGGCCATGACGCCGCCAGAATCCGGGCCGCAATTCGAGACCTTGCTCTATGCCGCCGAGCCACCCATCGCCACCATCACCCTGAACCGCCCCGACCACCTCAACACCATCGTCCCGCCGATGCCCGACGAGATCGAGAAGGCCATCGGTGCGGCCGAGCGTGATCCCGCCGTCAAGGTGATCGTGCTGCGTGGCGCCGGCCGCGCGTTCTCCGGCGGCTACGACTTCGGCGGTGGCTTCGCGCACTGGGGCGATGCGATGAACACCGACGGTCGTTGGGATCCGGGCAAGGACTTCGCCATGGTCAGCGCGCGCGAAACCGGCCCCACGCAGAAGTTCATGGCGATCTGGCGGGCGTCCAAGCCGGTGATCGCCCAGGTGCACGGCTGGTGTGTGGGCGGCGCGAGCGACTACGCGCTGTGCGCCGACATCGTGATCGCCAGTGACGACGCGGTGATCGGCACTCCTTACGCCCGCATGTGGGGCGCCTACCTCACCGGCATGTGGCTGTACCGGCTGAGCCTGGCGAAGGTGAAGTGGCACTCGTTGACTGGTGAGCCGCTGACCGGAAAGGAAGCCGCCGCAGTCGAACTCATCAACGAGTCGGTACCGTTCGAGAACCTCGAGGCCCGCGTCAAAGAGATCGCACGCAAGCTGGCCGCGATTCCGCTGTCGCAGCTTCAGGCGCAGAAGCTGATCGTCAACCAGGCTTACGAGAACATGGGACTGGCCTCCACCCAAACCCTCGGCGGCATCCTCGACGGGCTGATGCGCAATACCCCCGATGCGCTGTCCTTCATCGAAACCGCTGCCGCACACGGGGTTCGGGCCGCTGTCGAGCAGCGCGACGGCCCCTGGGGCGACTACAGCCAGGCGCCGCCGGATAAGCGCCCCGATCCGTCACACGTCATCGAGCCCTGAACGCAGCTCGAAGAGCGCGTCCAGATCGGCGATCGCACGCAGCGTGTCGTTGAGGTGCGTGCACGTGCTGGTGCCAACGAACTCTCGCCGGACGCGGTCGCGAACCTCGGCGAGTCTCATCCCCTGCACGCGTTGCGCGCTTCCGACGGCGCCCGGGCATTCCTGCCACGGCAGCACACGCACGTCCGCGCTGATCGCGTTGATCGTCCGCGTCGCGACGTCGACCGCGCCGGCGAGCGTGTACTCGTGCACGATCGTCTCGACCCCGTCGCCGTCGACGTGGGAGTCGCGGAAGTGCGCGTCGAAGCGTGACACACCCTGCTCCGCCGGGTGCAGGTCGAGGCGCCGCAATCGCCGCATGCCGTGTGCACCAAGAGGTTCGACGGCGTGCATACCGTCGATATCGATCGGCGGAGCCTGCGGGCCGTGCACCGAGGGGATGGTGCCGAGGCGTCGCGCGTATCCCACGAGCGACGCCTCAGGTGCGAAACCTGCGCAGATACCGGCCATGCGATCGGCGGTGCCGGGCGGCAACTTCTCCTCGGTACCCGCGATGATCGTCGCGTGCTGCAGCGCGTAACCGGAGACCAGCGCCGCACCGACCCAATCGTCGAGCAGCAGGTGCAGCAGGGTCGAGCCATGGACCTCGGCGGGCAGCAGTTCACCGATCGTGGAGCGGAAGCCGGGACCTACCCGCTTACCGACGAGGCGACCGAGCCGGTCGTCGCCCGGGACCGCCTCGATCGTCTCGATGGCCCGGTCGACCAAGCGGGCGCGCACGGCGATCTCGTCGAGCACCTCCACCGCACCGCACCGGACGACGACGTCACGCGCCCTCAGGTCCACATCGGAATCCGCAGCGCCATCGGGATGGGTGTCGATGGTGCTGGTCCGCCGCAGTGCGCCCGCCACCAGGGTTGGCCACGTCTCGACGGGCCGCTGCGGGCCCACGATGTCGGTGACGAACGGCATGGCTTGACGGTAGCAATATCGAGGTCGGCTAAACGTCGCGTCGCCGTAACCCGCCGAGCATCGCCACGAGCACGCCGAACAGCACCAGCACTCCGCCTGCGGCCAGGGTGAGGTTCAGCCAGTGGTGCAGGCTGTCTTCGGCGTGGGCCACCATCACGTCGGCGACCACTCGGATGTCCCCCGACAGCCGGTTCAACGTGTCGTTGACGGAGTGCCGCGCCACCTCGAGGCCCGCCCACCCGGCCGCACCGACGATGAGCGCCGAAACGCCAAGGGCGGCAAGTGCTCTGCCGCGACTGCGGGCCGCCGCGAGCGTCAACAGGGCGAACACCCCGGTGAGGATGCTCGCGCCAATGCTGACCCACGGCCCCCACGTCGACACCCGTTTGAATTGACCGGGCCGCCAGCTGTCGGTGATCGACACGGAGACCGGTAGCGACTCGGGGGTGGCGACGCCGACGTTGCCCAGCGTCCTGCGGAACGATTCGTCGGCGAGCATCGGGCCCAGGTCGAGGATCCACTCGTCGGTGCCCTCGACCTGCTGGGCCCCGTCGGTGAACATCCAGCGGTGACCGACGATGTTGGCCAGGGCGAACTGTTCGGGGAACGTCGGGTTCGCGGTGTAGGCCGAGGCCACCCCGCTGATGATGGTGCTGTCGGCGTCGTAGCCGTTGTCGCCCATGTACGACGCGACTTCGGTGGCCAGCACCCCTGCCATCGCCTTCTGCAGTTGCGGGTCCTCGGCGGCCGACTGGGCCAGCGCGGCGTATCCGCCCTCGTCGACCACGTTGCGCTGCGCCCACATCGTGGGGACGGCGACGGCCAGCAGCGCCGTCGTGACGACCCATAAGAAGACCGTCACCACCATGCGCACGCGCATCCTCCTACCCGAAACCGCGGTTTCTGACACGAACCGCGCGTAACCGCCTCAGAAGCCAGTCTCGACGCGGTGGCGAGGAGCTCGCTACTTGGCGGCCCGCTTCGGGGTGATCAGCGCCAGCTTCGTCATCAACGTGTTCATCCGCTTCAGCGCCTTGGGCGAGTTGTTGTAGTAGTTGCCGCCGGCGCCGACGTTGGTGCGCGGCGCGACCACCACTTCCTGGCGGCAGTACTTGCGCAAGCCGTCCGCCCCGCCGAACCGTGCACCCAGACCCGAGGTCTTCCAGCCGCCCATGGGCGCGGTCGTGCACATCAAGTTCGAGATCACGTCGTTGATGTTGACCGCACCGCAATCCAGTTCGACCGCAACGTCGTTGGCCCGCTCGATGTCCTTGGAGAACACCGCGGCACTCAACCCGTACGGGCTGTCGTTGGCCAGCCGGATCGCCTCGTCCACACTGGCGACCTTCATGATCGGCAGCGTCGGCCCGAACGTCTCCTCCGTCATGCAGAGCATCGAGTGGTCGACGTCGACGAGGACCGTGGGCGGGTAGAAGTTGCCCTCGCTTTCGGGGCGCTTGCCGCCGGTCAGCGCCCGCGCACCCTTGGCGAGCGCGTCGTCGACGTGGCGGGTGGTGACGGCCACCTGTGTCTCGTCGATCAGCGAGCCGAAGTCGAAGCCGTCACCCGCGCCCATCTTCAGCTTCTCGACGTCGCGCACCACCGCGTCGACGAACTTGTCGTAGACGGATTCGAGCACGTAGACCCGCTCCACCGACACGCACGTCTGCCCGGCGTTGAAGAACGCACCCCACACCGCGGCGTGGGCGGCGAGGTCGATGTCGGCGTCCTCGAGCACGATCATCGGGTCCTTGCCGCCGAGCTCGAGGCTGACCGGGGTGAGCCGGCGAGCGGCGCGCTCCATGACCTTCGCACCCGTCGCACTGGAACCGGTGAACTGGATGAAGTCGGCGTTGTCGATGACGGCCTCGGACACCTCGCGGGTGCCCTGTGCCAGCGCCAGCACCTCCGGTGCACCCGAGTCCAGCCAGCCGCGCAGCAGCAGCTCGGCCGTCAGCGGTGTGCGCTCCGACGGCTTGAGCAACACCGCGCAGCCCGCCGCCAGCGCACCGATGGCGTCCATCAGCGCGTTGGCCACCGGGTAGTTCCACGGCGCGATGATGCCGACGACCGGACGGGGCCGGTAATGCACCTCGATCTTCTTGATCGACAGGAACGGCAGCGGCGCAGGACGCTTCTCGGGCGCCAGCGCCTTCTCCATGGTCTTGATGTAGTACGACGCGATCATGATCAGCAGCGGCACTTCCTGCGCCGCGTCGACGGCCGACTTGCCGGTCTCCTTGATCAGCAGCGACTCGATCTCGTCGCGGTGGTCGCCGAGCCAGACGGCGTAGCGGGCCAGCACCTTGGCCCGGCCCTTGGCGCCGCGGGCCTCCCATTGGCGCTGGGCCTGGCGCAGGCCGGCCGCGATGCGCGGCACGTCGGCGGGGTCGGTCCATCGCACGGTGCCCGCGACGGCTCCGGTCGCGGGATTGCGGATGGTGCTGGTATCGGGCAGCTCAACGTCGGACGTCGCAGTCATGTCTCCATGCTAGCGGTCGCATGTGATCTAGATCGCAGCAGGGTTGACACGTGTCAAGTTTGCGCGCGCCTACTTCATGAGCCGGTCTAGCACCTGCAGGCTGTCCGAGATCGGGTCGCCGGGCAGTGGGGTGCCGTGCGAGGCGCCGATCAGCACCCCGACGATCGCCCCTGCCAGCACGCGCCGCTCGCGGGGGTCGGTCGGCGCGCCGGGACGTTGCGTCAGCGCGTCTTCGATCAGGCCGATCAGCCGGACATATTCGGTGTAGAGCAGGCCGGCCACCTCGGGCACGGTGTACATCAGCCGCTGCCCGATCATGGCCTCTTCGCGCTGCTCGGGGGTCAGCGAATTGAACGTGGTCTCGACGGCGTGCCGGTAGGCGTCGATGACCGACAGGTCGGCGGGCGCCGCGACGAATGCGTCGATGATCGGCGGGATGTGATCGTCGGAGATCAGCACCGCCTCTTTGGTCGGGAAGTAACGGGAGAAGGTGCGCGGTGAGATGTCGGCGGCAGCGGAGATCTGCTCGACGGTGGTGGCCTGGTAACCCTGCTCCTGGATCAGGCGAAACGCTTCCCGCCGAATCGTCGCACGAGTTCGCAGCTTCTTTCGCTCGCGCAAGCCCAGAGGCTTATCGGACAACGCCATCAGCCAATTGTTGCACCGGCTTGAGTTAGCCAGCCGAGGCCGCCGGGGAATCGCGGCCCCCGCTGCGGTCGCGCCGGGCGATGAGCGCGGCGGCCCACACGACCGCCGAACCGAACAGCACACCGCCCACCACGTCGGTGAAGTAGTGAAAGGTCGTGGCGACTCCGAGCATCGCCAGCGCCACGGCGAGAACCGCGGTCACCACGACCCACCACGCCGCACCGGCCACGAGGACGACCAGCCCCCACACGATGGTGGTCGCGGTGAGATGTCCGCTCGGATAGGCGAGCCCGCCTCCCTTCTGGCGGTCGAAGATCGGTTTGAGCGCCCGCACGACCGCGATTCCGGCCACCGGCGCGACGACCGTCATCAGCGCCAGCCACCATCGCCGTTGCAGGCACGCGGCGGCCAACACCACGACAGCCAGGGCGAGCAGCACGCGGGCATCGGCGATCACGGCCAGGCGCCGCACCGGGGTGTCGCCGAAACCCTGGAACCAGTCGTCGACCGGCGTCGAGGATTTGCCGACCGCCCAGCCGAGCAGCAGCATCGCCACCAGCGCGAGCGCCGGCCACAGTCGGGTCACGTGATTCCGCGGATGTAGGCCGCCTGGCCGAGGTGTTGGGCGCCGTCGTCGATGATGCTGACCAGCCGCACGCTCGCCGTCACCGGTGGATCCCAGTTCTCGTCGACGACGCGGCTCAATTCATCTGCGGTGACCGACGCGATGTACTCCAGCGTCACCTTGTGCACGGCGTGCGCGTAGCCGGCGAGCAGATCCGCAGGGGCGCGGACGCGGCCCACCTCCTCGGGGCTGTGCCCGTAACCCATGTCTTCGCGGGGGAGGTCGAGTCCGAACCGGTCGACCCACCCATCGCGCAACCAGACCTGCTCGGCGCCCGCGAGGTCGGCGAGCTGGACGTCCTGCTGACGGGCGCTGTGCCACACCAGCCACGCGATGCTGTTGGCGGTCGGGGTGGGACGGAAGAACGCGGTCTCGTCGGTCAGCCCGTCGGTGAGGTTCTCCACGTGCTCGCTGAGCCGGGTGAACGCGTCGCGCAGGATTTCGCGGGCCACTGCCACGCCTGAGTCAGCCATGACCTCGACGGTATACGTCAGTCCGGTGGTCGCGCCCCGTGGAAGACGGCCTCGATGTTGTTGCCGTCCGGATCGCGGACGAAGGCGCCGTAGTAACCGGGGTGGTACTCCGGCCACAGCCGCGGGGCGTGCAGCGACTCCGCGCCGGCCTGGATCGCAGCGTCGTAGAACGCCTGCACGGCATCGGTGTCGGCGGCCGCGAACGCGAAGTGCACCTCGCGGTTGGGGCCCGCCGCGTCGCCGGCGTTCATGTCCGCGATCCAGAAGTCGGGCTTGCCGTCCCTGCCGTAACCGATGGCGACCTGATAGTCGAGTTGGCGGGTGTAGCCGAGTACGCCCAGGACCGTGTCGTAGAACGCCTTCGACCTTTGGAAGTCCGCGCAGTTGATTCCGAAGTGGTCGATCACGGGCTCATCGTAGATTCGACGTATGACATATGAACTCGTGATCAGAGGCGGCACCATCGTCGATGGCCTGGGCGGGGAGCCCTACGTCGGTGACGTCGCGGTTTCGGCAGGAGTCATCGCGGCCGTCGGACGGGTCGATGAGCCCGGCGCGCGGGAGATCGACGCGACGGGCCTCCTGGTCACCCCCGGGTTCGTGGATCTGCACACCCACTACGACGGCCAGGCGATCTGGTCGGACCGCCTGACGCCGTCATCGGCGCACGGTGTGACCACCGTGGTGATGGGCAACTGCGGGGTGGGGTTCGCACCGTGCCGGCCGGAGGACCATGACGTCCTCGTCGACGTGATGGCCGGGGTCGAGGACATCCCCGGTGTGGTGATGGTCGACGGGTTGCCGTGGCACTGGGAGACGTTCCCGGAGTTCCTCGACGCGCTCGAGGAGCGACGCCGGGACATTGATGTGGCCGCGCTGCTGCCCCACTCCCCGCTGCGGGTGTACGTGATGGGGCAGCGCGGTGTCGACCGCGAACCGGCCACCGCCGAGGACCTGGCGATGATGCGCAAACTCGCCGCCGAAGCCGTACAGGCCGGCGCGCTGGGCTTCGCGTCGTCGCGGTTCACGCTGCACAAGACCGAGAGCGGGCGGCCGATCCCCAGTTACGACGCCGATCGCGCCGAGATCGAGGCGATCGCCCGCGGAATCGACGACGCCGGTGGCGGGTTGATCCAGTTCGTGCCCGACCTGGTGGCAGGCGACTACGAGCCCGTGCTGCGAACGGTGTTCGAGGTCGCCGCGGAGGTCGGCCTGCCGGTGACGTTCACCCTGGCGATCGGCAACGCCGGCGACCCGTTCTTCCTCGACGCGCTGACGATGGTCGAGAAGGCCAACATCGACGGCGGCGAGATCACCGCGCAGATCTTCCCGCGGCCGATCGGGTTGGTGCTCGGCCTCGAGTTGTCGGGCAACCCGTTCGTGATGTACCCCAGCTACCAGGAACTGGCTTCCCTGTCGCTGGCCGAACGCGTCGCCGAGATGCGCAAACCCGAAGTGCGACAACGGATCCTGTCGGACCAGCCGGTCGGCGAGGGCCATCCGCTGATGTTCGCGGCGCAGGCGTTCGAGTGGATGTTCCCGCTCGGCGATCCCCCGAACTACGAACCCCCGCGGTCCGAGAGCATCGCGAGTCGCGCCCGTGCCCGCGGCGTCAGCCCGCTCGAGGAGGCCTACGACCGGCTGCTCGACGACGACGGCCACGCCATCCTCCTGGTGACCCTGGCCAACTTCCGCGACGGCACCCTGGACACGGTCGCGGAGCTGATCCGTCGCGACGACGTGGTGCTCGGACTCGGCGACGGTGGGGCCCACTACGGAATGATCTGCGACGCAAGCTTTCCCACGTACATGCTGACGCACTGGTCACGTGATCGCGGGGCCGGTCGACTGTCGGCGGCAGAGGCGGTGCGCGAACTGACCTCGGTGCCCGCCCGGGTTGCCGGCCTGGCCGACCGCGGCCGGATCGCCGTCGGTTACAAGGCCGACCTCAACGTCATCGACCACGACGGAATGCGTCTGCACCGGCCGGTGATCGCCTATGACCTTCCCGCCGGCGGCCGGCGCCTGGACCAGGGTGCCGAGGGGTACGTCGCGACCGTCGTGTCCGGCGAGATCATCGCCGAGAACGGCACTCCCACCGCCGCGCGTCCGGGCGAGTTGATCCGCGGTCGCCGACCCGCGCCCACTGCGTGAGCAGGGTCGCGCCGCTGGCTCCCCCGTGGAGCGAGGCCGACGCCGCAGGCATCAACGGCTGGGGACATCCCGCCCGCACCTACGAGCCGCTGCTGCTGGTGCGCTGCCTGCAAAGGCACCCGAATCTGGCTGCGCGGCTACGCAAACTGGGCGAGTCGCTCTACGTCGACGCGCGTCTGCCGCCGCGGTTGCGCACGATCGCGATCCTGCGGATCTGCGCATTGCTGCGGTGCGAGTACGAATGGGGCGGCCAGGCCGCATTCTGGGGTCCCATCGCCGGGGTCAGCGAACGCGAATGTGACGCACTGGTTCTCGACGACGACCCCGGCTTCAGCGACTTCGAGCGGATACTGATCGCCGCCGTGGACGAGGTCGAGAGAACCGGCACCTGGTCGGATCAGACGTGGCACGCCCTTGGCGACGAGCTCGATGACGAGCAGCGGATGGAGTTGCTGGTCGCGGTCGGTTGGTATCGCACCATCTGCACGCTGTGCAACGGCATGGCCTTGCCGGTCGAGGGTTGGATGCGGCGCTGGCCGCTGTCAGACCGCTGAGCGGTCGCGGCGCAGCCCGGGATGCTGACTGCGCAGCGTCCTGAGCAGAACAGCGCGCGGAAGCGCTTGCAGCAGGCGGGTACTCAGCACGTTCTGACGTCCTGCGATCACGGTGCCGCGGTCGTGTTCGAGCGCGTCGACACCGATCCTGGCCACCTCGCGCGACGGCACCCACATGAACTTGGGGAATGCCGCGGCGAACGCGCGCTCGTCCATGCCCGCCGCCCGGAGGAACTCGGTGCGCACCGGCCCTGGAGCGAGCATCGCGACGGTGACGCCGGTGCCCGCCAGCTCGGCCCGCACGCCCTCGGTGTAGGTCTTGACGAACGCCTTGGTTCCCGCGTAGCCGGACTGGCCGGGGAACGGGTGATAGCCGGCGGTGGACCCCACGTTGAGGATCGCACCGCGACCACGCGGCACCATCTGCTGGACCGCGCGGGTGGTGAGGTCGATGACGGCCTCGACATTCACGCGCACCTGCGCGATCTCGTCGGCCACAGGCGATTTCGTCACCGACCCGATCGTGCCGATCCCGGCGTTGTTGACGAGGATGTCGACGGTGAGGCCGCGCTCGGCGACCTGGTCGAACAGGGCCGCGCGGGCCTCGGGGTCGGCGACGTCGCACGCGATGGTCTCGGTGCGGACGTCGTCGCCGAGTTCGGCGGCCAAATCGCGTAGCCGCTCTTCGCGACGAGCGACGAGCGTGACGCCGTGACCGCGCGCGGCGAGCTCGCGGGCGATGTCGGCGCCGATGCCCGCCGACGCTCCGGTGACGACGGCGGTGGTGGTAGACGATGGCTGCGGTAAGGGCATACAAGAACCTAACGCGCCGCTGCGCGGACGTATCCTCGCCCTATGAGCGTGAAGGTGGATCTCGACCGGTTGACCGACGTGCTGGGCGACTTCGGCTTCGCCTATCTGATCTCCGTGGGCGACGACTACCGCGCCCACACCGTCGCCGTCGACCCGGTGTTGCGCGACGGCAGGCTCGACGTCGGGACCGTCGGTCGGCACACGCGGGAGAACACCGCCCGCCACGGCGACGTCACCATCGTGTGGCCGCCGAGTGAGGCCGGTGGATATTCGTTGATCGTCGACGGTCAGGCGCATCAGGCGGGCGAGTCGTTGTCGGTCCAACCGTCGCGCGCGGTTCTGCACCGCAAGGCGACCGCGGAGTCGCCGTCGACGAGCCCGGACTGCCTGCACGACTGCGTCCCGCTGAAAAAGTAGTTCCGCCGAGAGTGGGGTTGTGTCACGGTCTGCGCGAATACGCGTGCGGGTAACCCACTTTCGGCGATACGAGCGGACATGAAAAAGCCCGGCCCCTCGAGAGGAGCCGGGCTTTCCCAGTAGGTTTCCAGACTTAGAAGTCCATGCCGCCCATGCCCCCGGTCGGGTCGGCCGGACCAGCGGCCGCCTTCTCCGGCTTGTCGGCGACGACAGCCTCCGTGGTCAGGAACAGCGCCGCGATGGACGCCGCGTTCTGCAGCGCCGAACGCGTCACCTTGACCGGGTCGGCGACGCCGGCCTTGAGCAGGTCCTCGTACTCGCCGGTCGCGGCGTTGAGGCCGACGCCCTTGTCCGAGTTGCGGACCTTCTCGGCCACCACGCCGGGCTCCAGGCCGCCGTTGAGGGCGATCTGCTTCAACGGAGCCTCGAGCGCCACGCGCACGATGTTCGCGCCGGTGGACTCGTCGCCCTCCAGCTTGAGCTCGTCCAGCGCCGGGGAGGCCTGCAGCAGGGCCACGCCACCGCCGGCGACGATGCCCTCCTCGACGGCCGCCTTGGCGTTGCGCACGGCGTCCTCGATGCGGTGCTTGCGCTCCTTGAGCTCGACCTCGGTGGCAGCGCCGGCCTTGATCACCGCAACACCGCCGGCCAGCTTGGCCAGGCGCTCCTGCAGCTTCTCGCGGTCGTAGTCGCTGTCGCTGTTCTCGATCTCGGCGCGGATCTGGGCCACCCGGCCGGCGATGGCGTCGGAGTCACCGGCGCCCTCGACGATGGTGGTCTCGTCCTTGGTCACGACGACCTTGCGGGCCTGGCCCAGCAGCGAGATGTCGGCGGTCTCGAGCGAGAGGCCGACCTCTTCGCTGACGACCTGACCACCGGTGAGGATGGCCATGTCCTGCAGCATCGCCTTGCGGCGGTCACCGAAGCCCGGGGCCTTGACGGCGACGGACTTGAAGGTGCCGCGGATCTTGTTGACCACCAGGGTCGACAGGGCCTCGCCCTCGACGTCCTCGGCGATGATCAGCAGCGGCTTGCCGGCCTGGATGACCTTCTCCAGCAGCGGGAGCAGATCCTTGACGGTCGACACCTTGGACGACACGAGCAGGATGTACGGATCCTCGAGGACCGCTTCCTGACGCTCGGCGTCGGTCACGAAGTAACCCGAGATGTAGCCCTTGTCGAAGCGCATACCCTCGGTGAGCTCGAGCTGCAGGCCGAAGGTGTTGCTCTCCTCGACGGTGATGACACCCTCGTTGCCGACCTTGTCCATGGCCTCGGCGATCAGCTCACCGATCTGGGTGTCGCCGGCCGAGATCGCAGCGGTGGCGGCGATCTGGTCCTTGGTCTCGACCTCCTTGGCCGACTTCAGCAGCGTCTCGGTGATCTTCTCGACGGCCTTCTCGATGCCGCGCTTGAGGCCGAGCGGGTTGGCGCCGGCCGCGACGTTGCGCAGACCCTCGCGCACGAGCGCCTGGGCCAGCACGGTGGCGGTGGTGGTGCCGTCGCCGGCGACGTCGTCGGTCTTCTTGGCGACTTCCTTGACCAGCTCAGCGCCGATCTTCTCGTACGGGTCCTCCAGCTCGATCTCCTTGGCGATGGACACACCATCGTTGGTGATCGTGGGGGCGCCCCACTTCTTCTCCAGGACGACGTTGCGACCCTTGGGCCCCAACGTCACCTTTACCGCGTCGGCGAGGCTGTTGAGGCCCCGCTCGAGGCCGCGGCGGGCCTCTTCGTCATACGCAATTGTCTTGGCCATTGCGAAGTGTTCCTCCGGATTGGGGATGGCACGTCTGCGGTCGGGTGCAGTGCCCGCGACGGACGGCTCGGGTGTGCTCCGCAGATGCGGCCCGTTGCCTCACCGTCCCGACCTAGCACTCACCGGTCGCGAGTGCCAATTGCCTTTCTAGCACTCGGGCATGGCGAGTGCAAGATCGCATGCGACCCGTTCAGGCCGCTCGCAGGCCGTCCAGTACCACCTCGGTGAGCCGCTCGGCTTCTTCGGGATTGGCGTCCTGGATCGCGAAGCAGCCGGCAAGGATCGCCTTCACGTCGAGCACGTCGACATCGCGCCGGGCGGTCCCGGCATCCTGAGCCGCCTCGAGCAGGCCGCCGAGGAGGTCGAGGAAGGCCCGCTCGGTCTCCGGGATGGCCGCTGCGACGTCGATGCCCTCTCCCGCCAGGGCGTCCTTCAGGCCGCGATCGGCCGCTCCCCAATGCAGGACCAGGGAGCGCAGCAGGACGAACAGTGCCTCCCCCGGCGGTACATCCTCGGTCAGGGCGCGACCCTCGGCGACGAGGCTGTCGATGCGGTTCTCGACGACCGCGCGGTACAGGTCCACCTTGGCCGGGAAGTGGCGGTGCACCGTGCCCGCGCCGACACCCGCGCGCCTCGCGATCTCGTCGATAGGCACCGCGAGGCCGTCGGTCGCGAACGCGTCGTAAGCGACCTCCAACACGCGGGCGCGATTGCGCAGGGCGTCGGCACGCGGCGCTCGACCGGTCACACTCACGTCGTCACCTCGGGAGAACATACTGACGGGACCTACGTTCCGTATATTCGCAAGAGACCGGGGCGCTCGCTCCGTTTCACGCTCTACCAACGACAACTTCTTCATCGAGTGACCAGCCGCGCGGCCAGATACGGCGCCGTGCGACTGCCCTTCGCCCGGCTCACCTTCTGCGGTGTGCCCGCCGCGACGACGCGGCCGCCGTCGTGGCCCGCGCCCGGTCCGAGGTCGATCACCCAATCCACCCCGGCGACCATCCGCATGTCGTGTTCGGCCACCACCACCGTGTTGCCCGCGTCGACGAGGCGATGCAGTTGGGCGTCGAGGAGATCCACATCCGCCGGATGCAGTCCCGTCGTCGGTTCGTCGAGGACGTAGAGCGTATGGCCGCGACGGGGCCGCTGCAGTTCCGATGCCAGCTTGATGCGTTGGGCCTCGCCTCCGGACAGTTCGGTGGCGGGCTGACCGAGACGCAGATATCCCAGCCCGACCTCACGCAGCGTCGTCAGGCTGCGCGAGGCACCTGGGATGTCTTCGAGGAACTGTGCGGCCTCGTCGACGGTCATGGCCAGGACGTCGGCGATGGTGTGGTCGCGGTAGCGCACCCGCAGCGTGGCTTCGTTGTAGCGGGCACCCCCGCACGTCGGGCAGGTGGCGTAGGTGCCCGGCAGGAACAGCAGTTCCACCGATACGAAGCCCTCCCCCTGGCAGGTCTCGCATCGGCCTTCTGCGACATTGAACGAGAACCGGCCCGCCGTCCAGCCCCGGCGGCGTGCGGCCGGCGTCGCGGCGAATACCCGTCGGACCGCGTCGAACAGGCCGGTGTAGGTGGCCAGCGTCGAACGCGGGGTGCGCCCGATCGGCCGCTGGTCGACGGCGACCAGTCGGTCTATCCCCTCGACGCCCTCGGCCCTGACCCCGATGCTGGCGTCGTGATCGAGGTCGACGATCTCGGCGTCGGAATCGTCGGTGTCGCTGTCGCTTTCGGCCATACCCACGGCACGGCCCAGATGGCGGTTCACCACATCACCGAGAACCTTGACGACGAGCGTCGACTTGCCTGAACCGGACACACCGGTGACCGCGGTGTAGACGCCGAGTGGCAGGTCGACATCCACGTCGCGCAGATTGTGAAAACAGATGCCGCGCAATCGCAGCCGCGACGACGGCTCGCGCGGGGTCCGCGGTTCGGCCGCCTGGTCACCGAACAGGTACCGACGGGTGATCGACTCGTCAGCGTCCTTCAGCCCGGAGACGGGTCCGCTGTAGAGCACCCGCCCTCCGTGCTCCCCCGCGCCGGGCCCGACGTCGACGATCCAGTCGGCTCGGCGCACGACATCCATGTCGTGCTCGACGATGAACAGCGAATTGCCCGCTCGCCGAAGGCGATCCAGCACGTCGAGCAACGGCTCGGCATCGGCGGGATGCAGGCCGGCCGACGGCTCGTCCAGCACGTACAGCACCCCGAACAATCCGGCTCGCAGCTGCGTGGCCAGCCGCAGCCGCTGCAGTTCACCCGGTGACACGGTGGGAGTGCGGCGGTTCAGCGTCAGATAGCCGAGTCCGAGGTCGATGAGCACCTGGATGCGGGCGACCAGGTCGGCGGCGATCATCGTGGCGACCTCGGTGAACTCACCGGATGCGGTTGACTCGAACGCCGGGGCGGCGTCCTTGCGGGCCGCGGTCGACCGCAGCGCATCGGCGAGTTCGGCCAACGGCATCGCCACGTAGTCGGCGATGGTGCGATTCGCGAAGGTGACCTTCAGCGCCTCGGGTCGCAGCCCGGATCCGTGACACACCCCGCATTCGACGCTGTCGACGAACTGCAGGACGCGTCGGCGCATCATCGCGCTCTGCGAGTTCGCCAGCGTGTGCCGGACGTGGCGTTCGGCGCTGGAGAAGGTTCCGTTGTAGTAGTAGTCAGCCGTGACCGGATGCTGGCTCGGATCGATCTCGACGGTGGGCTGCTCGTCGGTGAACAATATCCAATCACGTTGCCGCTTGGGTAATTTCCGCCAGGGCTTGTCGATGTCGAACCCCAGCGTGATGAGGATGTCGCGCAGGTTCTGGCCCTGCCAGGCGCCCGGCCACGCCGCGACGGCGCCCTCGCGGATGGTCAGCGAGGGGTCCGGGACGAGCGTCTGCTCGGTCACCTCATGGATCCGGCCGAGACCGTGACACTTCGGGCAGGCGCCGACGGCCGTGTTCGGGGAGAACGCGTCGGAGTCGAGTCGTTCGGTGGCGCCGCGCGGGTACGTCCCGGCACGGGAGAACAGCATCCTCAGCAGGTTGGACAGCGTCGTGACGGTGCCGACCGTGGACCGTGAGGTGGCCGCCCCCCTCCGCTGCTGCAACGCCACGGCTGGGGGCAGCCCGGTGATGTCGTCCACCTTGGGCGCACCGGTCGGCAGTAACAGGCGCCGCGCGTACGGAGACACCGACTCGAAGTACCTGCGCTGCGCCTCGGCGTAGATCGTGCCGAACGCCAGCGACGATTTGCCGGAACCGGAGATGCCGGTGAACGCCACCAGCGCGTCGCGCGGGGCGGCGACGTCGACGCCCCGTAAGTTGTGCACGCGGGTACCGAAGACACGGACGCACGGGTCGATGTCGTCGCTGGGGGTAGTGGGGGTTGCCGACATGGTTGGCGCAGAGTACCCACCTCGCGCCAGGACAAGCACGGTGTTTGCTGCGGGCACCTCGCAGCGGGTCGCGACGCAGCGGCGGCGGCGCGGCGCTCAACGGTGGTTTGCAGCCGCCGGTCATGTTCGCCACACCGGCGGTCCGGCGACACGCCACGCAGAGATGCGCGGCCGTAATCCGTTGCGCTAGGCTGCTGTCCGATCAGTGAGGAGTCTTTGGGTGCGGGCAGACACGGCGCCCGACACCCAGGCTTTGCGAGGCTGGCAGCGTCGGGCATTGGTGCGGTATCTTGGCGCCAAACCGCGCGATTTCCTCGCCGTCGCCACCCCCGGCGCGGGTAAGACGACGTTTGCCCTGCGCGTGGCCGGCGAGCTGTTGGCCGACGGCACCGTCGAGCGCGTCACCGTCGTCGTGCCGACCGAGCATCTCAAGATCCAGTGGGCGCTGGCGGCCGCCAGGCTCGGCCTGTCGCTGGACCCGAAGTTCTCCAACAGCGCCGCGCACCACTCGTCGGAGTACCACGGCGTCGTCGTGACCTATGCCCAGGTGGCCAGCCACCCCACCCGGCACCGGGTGCGCACCGAGAACTACCGCACGCTGGTCATCTTCGACGAGATCCACCATGGCGGCGATGCGAAGAGCTGGGGCGAGGCCATGCGCGAGGCGTTCAACGACGCCACCCGCCGGCTGGCGCTGACTGGTACACCGTTCCGCAGCGACGACAGCCCGATCCCCTTCGTCACCTATGAGCCCGACGGCACCGGCGTGATGCGGTCGCGGGCCGATCACATCTACGGGTACTCCGACGCGCTGGCCGACGGGGTGGTGCGGCCCGTGGTGTTCATGGCGTACTCCGGTGAGGCACGCTGGCGCACCAGTGCGGGCGAGGAGTTTTCGGCGCGCCTCGGCGAACCGCTCAACGCCGAACAGACCGCGCGGGCCTGGCGCACGGTGCTCGACCCGAACGGCGAGTGGATTCCGGCGGTGCTGCAGGCCGCCGACACCCGGCTGTCCCAGCTGCGCAACGGCGGAGTGCCCGACGCGGGCGCGATGGTGATCGCATCGGACCAGAAAGCCGCCCGCGCCTACGCCAAGGTGCTGACGACGCTGACCGGGGAGGCGCCGACGCTCGTTCTGTCCGACGACCCCGGCTCCTCCGACCGCATTGCCGAATACGCGACAGGCACGAGCCGTTGGCTGGTCGCGGTGCGCATGGTCTCCGAGGGTGTCGACGTGCCGCGACTCGCCGTCGGCGTGTATGCGACGTCCGCGTCGACCCCGCTGTTCTTCGCCCAGGCGATCGGACGCTACGTCCGCTCCCGGCGCCCCGGCGAGACCGCGAGCATCTTCCTGCCGTCGGTGCCCGCGCTGCTCGACCTGGCCAGCGAGATGGAGGCACAGCGCGACCACGTGCTCGGCAAGCCGCACCGCGAGTCACAGGGCGAGTGGGACGACGCGGCCCTCGAGGACGCCAACAAGACGAAGGACGAGCCGGGCGAGACCGACAACGGCTTCGAGATGTTGGGCGCCGACGCCGAGCTCGACCAGGTGATCTTCGACGGCTCGTCGTTCGGTACGGCAGCGGCCGTCGGCAGCGAGGACGAGGCCGACTACCTCGGCATCCCCGGCCTGCTCGCCCCCGACCAGATGCGGGACCTGTTGCGACGCAGGCAAGAAGAACAACTCACCCGCCAGACCGCCTCCGGCGAGGTGCCGCGGGTCTCCACCCACGGCCAACTGCGCGAGCTGCGCAAGGAACTCAACACGCTGGTGTCCATCGCCCACCACCGCACCGGTAAACCACACGGCTGGATCCACAAGGAGCTGCGCCGGATCTGCGGCGGCCCGGCGGTCGCGGCGGCGACGACCGATCAGCTCCGCGCCCGCATCGAGGCGGTACGCAGCCTGCAGTCCTAGCGGTCCTGCCCGCGCGACTCGGCGAGCGAGGCCAGGTTCTTCAGCGAGTTGTCGAGGTGCTGCGGTTCGAACGGCGGGAACTCGATGTCGCGCATGTCCGGCGCCACGTTCGACCAGTCGTAGGTCAACGTGACCGCCGTCCGGTCTTCGGCCACCGCGTCGAGGTCGTATCGCCAGAGCCATCCGCCCCATTGGAGTTCGGTGCCGTTCATCAGATAGCCGCGCTGCTCGGGACCCTGGCCTGGCAGCCACCCGATGGCGCGCGGCCGGTCGAGAACCTCGACCCGGTTGGCCATCTCGTAGTACTTCTCGGGATGGTTGTCGTGGTACATGCCCATCCGGAAGACTTGGCCGACCTCGGTCAGGGATTCACCGTCGAGCGGCTCGCGGACCCATCCGGTGCCGTCGATCGCCTGGTGCGTCGACGGGTCGGCGAGCACCTCGAACACGGTCTCGATCGGGGCGTTGACGGTTGTGGTCGCGTGGATGCGTTGTTCTGTCATGTTGATACAGACCGCGGCGGGCACGGAAAGTCATCGTCAGAAAACCCCGCACCCGGCCACCCCGCACGCCCACGAGCTGATCAACAGCAGCGGCCAGAGTGCGACGGCCACGACCAGGGCCGCGATGTTGGCGAAGATCGTGAAGTCACCCGACAGCGCCGCCTCGAGCTGGCCGATCAGCTCGATGTGAAACATCGCGTAACCCACTCCGATCACGATGTAGACCAGCGTGATCCACAGCGCCAGCTCCAGGTAGGTGTTGATACCCCGCTGCAGCAACAGCTGCTGCACGCGCTCCCACATCGATGTCCCCCTACAGTCCGAGAAGCTGCGGCAGGTCGGCCACGGAGTCGATCACATGATTCGGCTGCATCGCGAATTCATCTGCCGCCCAACGATCCAACGTATCCTGGCGAAACTTGCCCGTGCGCACCAGCACGCCGGTCATACCGACCACCTGCGCCGCCAACACGTCGTTGTTGAGATCGTCGCCGACCATGTACATCTCGTCGGCTTCGACCCCGAGCCGACTCGCCGCGGCGAGGAAGCCCTCGGGGGCGGGCTTTCCGACCGCGGTGGCTTTGCGTCCGGAGGTCTCCTCCATGCCGAGCAGATACATGCCGGTGTCTACGCGCAATCCGTCGGTCGTCGTCCATGCGGTGCTGCGGTGCATCGCGACCACCGGCACGCCCTGGGCCATCCAGTCGTAGACCCACGACAACGTCAGGTGGCTGTACTCCGGACCCGCACCGCCGAGCAGGATGACGTCCGGGGTCTCCGGTGCGCGGGGACCGCTGTACTCGTGCGAGTAGACGATGTCGATGCCGGGCATGTCCTCGGCGATCTGCCCGCTGTTGACCAGGAAGCAACGCGCATCCGGATACCGGTCGCGCACGTATTGCGCGGTCAGCACCGCGGCGGTGATGACTTCGTCGGGCCGGACCGCCATCCCCGCTTCGGAGAGCAGTTCGGCGATCTGCACGCGGGTCTTGGTCGTCGTGTTGGTCAGGTACGCACAGGCGACCTGGTTGTCGGTCAACGAACGGACCGTCTGTGCCGCGCCTTCGATCGGACGCCACGAGGTCACCAACACGCCATCGATGTCGAACAGCACCCCACCGATAGCCATGGCCCGACAGTAAACGGCCTAAGCGTGCGCGCAAATCGTGGAGGTCTGACGGATTCGAGTAGTGGCCTACGCTAGTGCGCCTTCGCTGGACGCCGAAAACTGTTCCTTACCAGGGCCGATACCGGACCACGGATCTCGAGGTGAGGGGTGAGCGATGCCAGTCGTAGGCGAACGAGCGGTCGTTCTCGGCGCGAGTATGGCGGGATTGCTCACCGCCAGGGTTCTCGCGGACAGCTATCGGACGGTCACCGTGGTGGAGCGCGACGCGCTGCCCACCGGGCCCACGCCCAGGCGCGGAGTCCCGCAGGGCAAGCTGATCCACGCCCTGCTCGCGCGTGGGGCCCAGGTGCTCGAGGAGTTGTTGCCGGGCATCCTCGACGAACTCGTCGCGGACGGCGCCGTCAAATGGGACGGCGACTACTCCAAGCTCTGCTTCTCGCCCGGCGGCCACCGGCTCGTGCAGTCGGGCCGATGCCCCTCCCCCGACTCGATGCCCTTCTACTTCCAGAGCCGACCGTTTCTCGATTGGCATGTGTTGCGGCGCATGCGCGAGGTCCCCAACGTGACGATCCTGGAGCGGCACGACGTGGTCTCTCTGCGGGCGACAACCGACCGCAGCCGGGTGACGGGCGTCGACGTGATCGACCGTGACACCCGCGAGGTGAGAATGCTGGACGGCGACCTCGTCGTCGATGCGACCGGGCGCGGTTCCCGGACACCGCTGTTCCTCGAACAACTGGGCTATGACCGCCCGCCGGTAGACGAGGTGGTCGTGCAGTTGGCGTACGCCTGCCAGCCGGTGCGCATCAGACCCGGCAGGATCGCCGAGCACTTCATCGCGATCATGCCGGAGCACGGCAGGCCCAGAATGTTCGCGACCGCGTGCTACGAGAACGACGCCACGATGTTCGCGATCGGAGCCATGGCCGGCCACCAGGTACCGGATACGGCCGTTGAAATGCTGGATTTCGTCGATGATTTCGTGCCGCCAGATGTGTTGGCCGCCCTCGCGGACGCCGAACCGCTCGGGCCGGTGGTGAATTACCGTGTGCCGTCCAACCGGTGGCGCCGCTACGACAAGATGCGCCGGCTGCCGGACGGGCTGCTGGTGCTCGGGGACGCGGTGTGCAGCTTCAACCCCATCTACGGACAGGGCATGACTGTCGCGGCCGTCGAGGCGACCGTGCTGCGCGACTGCCTGCGGCGCGGCGACAGGAATCTGGCCCGCCGCTTCTTCCGGTCCAGCGCCAAGACGATCCGCATCGCATGGCAGACCGCCGTCGGATCGGATCTGGCGTTGCCCGAAGTCGAAGGAACTGTGCCACTGTCGATCCGGCTGAGCAACGCCTACCTGGAACGCGTGTTGACGGCCTGCGAAACAGATGCGGCGGTCACGCTGCGGTTCCTGCGCGTTCTAGGGATGGTGGATCCGCCGGCGAAACTCTTCGCACCCGCGTTCATGTGGAGGGTGCTGCGAACCCAGGGGTCCGGCTATCGGCGCGCCCATGCTGTGTCGGCCACCCACGGCGACGCCTCCGCCGCAATCGACCACGCCAGCGCCGCGGGTACGTCGATCACCTGATAGTGCTTGACCCCGGCGGCCGTCGCGGCCACCAGTGTCGCCACCCCCGCGCGCCGCTGTATCCACGTCTGGCGCACGGTCCAGCCGATGATGCCCGAAGCGTCGATGCAGTCGCGGCGGCGCTGCAGGCTTCCCGTACGCGCGACCAACCAACCGTCTCCCACGCGATGCCCCAACGACCGTGCGCGGTCGAACGCCAGCAGCGCGCAGCACCCGGAGAACAGAACCCAGAGCACCCACGCCCATATCGGCGTCGGCGCCACCAACAGCGCCACCACCGCCGCGGCGGGCAGCACCATCGCCCGGGTCCAGCGCCTGCGCGTGGCGACGGGGCCGTGTGCACGAAGCGGCCCGGTCACCGCGTCGGGGTATTCGATCAGATTCGTCAACACCTCGTCGGCGGTGCGCTTGGGGCACGGCGGCAACAACAGCGACGACTCACCCCCTCCGCCGACACCGGTCATCACCGCGTCGAGGCGTGCGCCGCCGAACAGCCTCACCAGCAACGGTTCCCGGAGCGTGCCGCCGCGCAGACGGCGCATGTCGAAGGTGTTTTCGCGGACGCGGATCAGCCCGTATTTCAGATGCAGCACCTCGAAGTCCCTTCGCAATTCGAGGTTGCCGTACGTCAACAACGATTGCAGCACCGAGAGGACGACGGAGGCCAGCACAAGCACCGCCACGCCGAGCGCGATGCCGGCCGCCACGCCGAGGCTCCTGGCCGTGTCGAGCCACGATCGGGCCAGGCCCGATTCGTGCACGCCGCTGTCGACGCCCACCTGATACGCCACGCCGACCGCGGCGGCGATCATCGCCAGGCCGGTGAAGCTCAGCGGGCTGTAGCGCAACCACGACGGCGTCCACCGCGCGAGCACGCGACCGGGTTCCGACGGCTTGTCCTCCTCCACCGCAAGGGATTCAGCCAGCAACACCGCGCGCAGCCTGCCGACCTGCTCGGTGGGCACGGCGTCGAGCGCGAACTCTGCGTCACCCCTGGCCTCCTGGCCGGTGCTGACCCGCAGCACCGTCAGCCCCAGTAACCGGTGCAGCAGGCGGGCGTCGGTGGACACCGACCGTATCCTGTTGCGCGGCACCGAGAGTTCCTTGCGCTGCAACACACCGGTGCGCAGCTGCACATCGCTCGGCCCGACGCGGAATGTGGTGGTGAACCAGCGCGCCAAGCCGATCGCGACGGTGATGCCCAGCACCGCGACAGCCAGAAGCGGGTTACCGGTCGCCGAGCCGAGCACCAACGTGCCGACGAGCACCGGGAGCTGACGGATCACCTCGTGCACGGGGTGCACCAACAGCATCCGGGGGCTCAGGCGCTGCCACTCCTCGCCAGCTGGCTGCTGCCACCCGGTCACTGTCACGTCGCGTCCTCGGTTCCCAGCGCGGCGATGTCGGTGAGACGGGCGACGACCGCGTCGGCCACGTCGGTGTCCAGCGCGACGATGCGGACCGCGCCCGCCGACGACGCCGTCGTCACCGTCACGTTCGTGAGCCCGAACAACCGGTCCAGCGGACCGCGTTCGGTGTCGACGGTCTGCACGCGCGAGATCGGCGCGATGCGGCGCTCCTGGGTCCACCAACCGGTGCGGGTGTACACCGCCCGCGGATCGATGTCCCACCGGTGCACCCGGTACCGCCACCACGGAACGACGACGACGAACGTCACGATGCCGAGCAGCGTGCCCAGCGCCGCGAGCGCATGCACCCACCAGGGCCGCGGGTCCACCGCCAACCACACCAGTTGTCCGAGCACCGCGAACGACCACGGGATCGCCGCCCCGATCGCCCACACCAGTGGCGCCTTGCGGCTCGGCTTGTTCGCGGGGTCCAAGAATTCCACGACTTCGGTCATCAGGCGTCCAGCCTAGGTAACCGCGGGTCCATCGGCCGCTGAGTATGTTGATCGTCATGGGCAGCAAATGGACCGTGGCCGACATGCCGGACCAGTCCGGGCGGACCGCGATCGTGACAGGCGCCAACAGCGGGCTCGGTTATGACACCGCGGCTGCCCTGGCAGGCGCGGGCGCTGCGGTGGTGCTGGCGGTGCGCAACCTCGACAAAGGCAAGGAAGCGGTCGACCGCATCAACAAGTCGAGTCCCGACGCCGTGGTCAGCCTGCAGGAACTCGACCTCTCCTCGCTGGACAGCGTCCGCAGGGCCGCCGACGAGCTGCGCGCCGCGCACCCACGCATCGATCTGCTGATCAACAACGCAGGCGTGATGTACGTGCCGAGCCGCGAGACCACCAAAGACGGTTTCGAGATGCAGTTCGGCACCAACCACCTCGGCCACTTCGCGTTGACGGGCCTGCTGCTCGACAACCTGCGCAGCGTCGACGGGTCGCGCATTGTGACGGTCAGCAGCGTCGGCCACCGGATCATGGCTCGAATCCGCTTCGAGGACCCGCACTTCGAGACCGGATACAACCGGGTTCAAGCCTATGGACAGTCCAAGCTGGCCAACCTGCTGTTCACCTACGAACTGCAGCGGCGTCTGGCAGCCGACGGCGCGCCGACCATCGCGGCCGCTGCCCATCCCGGGTTCTCGGACACCGAATTGATGCGCTACATACCGGTTTTCGTTCCGGACATAGTGTGGAAGATCTTCACCCAACCCGCGGACAAGGGTGCGCTGCCCACGCTTCGCGCTGCCACCGACCCGGGCGTGCAGGGCGGGCAGTACTACGGCCCCGACGGTATCGGCGAGGTGAAGGGTCATCCGAAACTCGTTGCCTCGAGCGCACAATCGCACGACGAAGACATACAGCGCCGGTTGTGGACCATGTCCGAGGAACTGACCGGCGTCACGTACCCCGTCTGATGCGGACCGTCGAAGAGCATCAGCGCGTCGTCGCCGCGTTGATCACGGCCCGTCCAGCGGTCAGCGTTCCCATCGCCGACTCGCTGGGCTTGGTGCTGGCCGAGGACGTCGTCGCGCCGATGTCGTTGCCCGGTTTCGACAACTCCGCGATGGACGGCTACGCCGTCGTGGTCGACGACGTCGTTTCGGCCACGCCCGATAACCCGGTCCGGTTGCCCGTCGCCGAGGACATCCCCGCCGGCCGTACTGACCTTTTGACGCTGAACCCCGGTGCGGCGCACCGGATCATGACCGGAGCGATGCTTCCCACCGGCGCGACGGCGGTGGTGCCGGTGGAGGCGACGAACGCGGCGACCGACACCGTGGAGATCCGCGCAGCCGCGAAGGACGGCCAGCACATCCGGCGCGCTGGTGAGGACGTCACGGCCGGTACTGCCGTGCTGCGCGCGGGCCAGCTCGTCACACCGGCCGCGCTCGGGTTGGCCGCCGCACTGGGTCTTGCCGAGTTGACGGTGATACCGCGCCAACGTGTGCTGGTGATGTCGACCGGCACCGAGCTCGTCGCACCCGGCACACCCCTGGCACCCGGTCAGATCTACGAATCGAACGCGGTGATGCTCGCCGCGGCGCTGCGCGACGCCGGCGCCGACGTGGTGGCCTCCCCCATGACCGGCGACGACGTCGAATCGTTCCGCGCCGCCCTTGCGGAGCACACCGGCGACGCCGACCTGATCATCACGACGGGTGGGGTGAGCGCGGGCGCGTACGAGGTCGTCAAGGATGCGCTCGGAGCTCCGACGCCTGCGACATCGGGCCACGGCGGGTCGGTGGACTTCGTCAAGGTCGCGATGCAACCGGGCATGCCGCAGGGCTGCGGCGTCATCACCGCCGCGGGCTCGCCCGCATCACTGCAGCGGGACATCCCGATCGTCACGCTGCCCGGCAACCCGGTCAGCGCGCTGGTCTCTTTCGAGGTGTTCCTGCGCGCGCCGCTGCGCGCCGCGATGGGGCTGCCGAACCCCGCCCGGCCGCGCCGGGACGCAGTGCTGACCGAGAACCTCAGCTCGCCGCGCGGAAAACGCCAGTTCCGTCGCGGCGTGCTCGACGCGGCGGCCGGGACGGTGATCAGCTACGGACCGCCGGCCTCACACCACCTGCGGTGGCTGGCCTCGGCGAACTGTCTGCTCGAGATCGCCGAGGATGTCGACGCTCTTTCGGCCGGGTCGACGGTTCAGGTGTGGGACCTGACCTGATTTCGCGGCGGACCGGCCAATGCCGCGTCGCGCACCCGGCCCGTAGAATCGCGGGACGATGGCCAGACGCCCCGACCTGAAATCCGGCCCCGCGCGGCTCTTGGCGCTGGCCCGTACCACGATCCCCCCGATGCATCCGGCGGGGCTGCCGTTCGTCGGCGCGAGCCTGACGCTGGCCGCGCTCGGGCGCCGGAACCCGTGGCTGCGCGGTGCCGGGCTCGCATCGGCCGCCGCCAACGCCGCGTTCTTCCGCCACCCGCCGCGCGTACCGCCCACCCGGCCAGGTCTGGTCGTCGCCCCCGCCGACGGTTTGATCTGCCTGATCGAGGAGGCTGCGCCACCGGCCGAACTCGGTTTGCCCCCAACACCATTGCCCCGCATCAGCATCTTCCTGTCGGTGTTCGACGCGCATGTGCAGCGCGCCCCGATCAGCGGTGAGGTCGTCGCGGTCGAGCACCGACCGGGCTTGTTCGGCTCGGCCGAACTGGAAGCGGCCAGCGAGGACAACGAGCGCAACAGCGTGCTGATCCGGACCGCCGGCGGCGTCGAGGTGATCGCCGTACAGATCGCCGGCCTGGTGGCACGGCGCATCGTGTGCGAGGCCAAGGTGGGCGACGAACTGTCGATCGGCGAGACCTACGGGCTGATCCGCTACGGCTCGCGGTTGGACACGTACCTGCCCGCCGGATCGCGCATCCTGGTGACGGTGGGACAGCGCGCGCTGGCGGGTGAGACGGTATTGGCGGAAGTGGAGCCCGATGTCGCCGACCGGGTGGCTCCGGCATGATCCGGCCCCGCATCAAGCGCTCCGTCGTCAGCCTGCGCATCCTGCCCAGCGCGATGACGGTTGCCGCGATCTGCCTGGGGCTGAGTGCGGTCAAGATGGCGCTGGACGACCGGCCGACCGAGGCGATGGCGTTTCTGGCGGTCGCCGCGATACTCGACGCGCTCGACGGCCGCATCGCGCGCGCCTTGAAGGCGACGTCGAAGATGGGCGAGGAGATCGATTCACTCGCCGACGCCGTGAACTTCGGCGTCGCACCGGCTTTCATCGTGTACGGCACGCTGCTGTCGAAGTCGGAGGCCGGCTGGATCGTGGTGCTGGTGTACGCGGTGTGCATCGTGCTGCGCCTGGCCAGGTTCAACGCGATGCTCGACGTCGACAAACCGGACTACGAGAAGAAGTACTTCGTGGGTATGCCCGCGCCGGCAGGTGCGATCGGCGCGATCGGTCCGCTGGCCGCCAAGATGCAGTTCGGCGACGGCTGGTGGACCTCGGAACCCGCCGTCGTCATCTGGATGCTCGGCGTCTCGGCGCTGGTGGTCAGCACGATCCCGATGCGCAAGATCCACACGTTCTCGGTGCCGCCCAACATGGTCGCGCCGCTGCTGGCGTTCGTGGCGATCGGCGTGGCCGCCGCGATCCTCTACGGCTACCTGGTGATCCTGATCATCATCGCCGCCTACGTCCTGCACATCCCGTTCGCCATCCGCACCCGCCGGTTCCTGGCAGCGCACCCGGAGGTCTGGGACGACAAACCACGCCAGCAGCGCGCCGCCCGGCGGGCCATCCGCCGGGCCCAGCCGCACCGCCGGTCGGTGATGCGACTGGGACTGCGCAGACCCGGCTCCCGACATGACTGAACTGCAGTCCGACCGCCCGGCTCCCCGGGCGCACCTCACGCTGACCGCGCGGCTGAACACCTCGGCGCTCGACTCGCGCAGGGGTGTGGTGCGCCTGCATCCGGAAGCCATTGCCGCGCTGGGCATTCGCGAATGGGATGCGGTGTCGCTGACCGGTTCGCGCACCACCGCCGCGGTGGCTGCCGAGGCGCCCGCCGGCGTTCCCGCGGGCACCGCGCTGCTCGACGACGTCACGCTGTCCAATGCCGGGCTGCGCGAGGACACCACCGTGCTCGTCGCGCCCGTGACCGTCTACGGCGCACGATCGGTGACGCTGTCGGGCTCGCGGCTGGCCAGCCAGTCGATCTCGCAGGCCACGTTGCGACAAGCGTTGCTGGGCAAGGTGATGACGGTCGGTGACACGGTGTCGCTCCTGCCGCGGGAGCTGGGACCCGACATCCCGTCTTCACGCGCGACCGCGGCACTCGCCTCGTCGGTCGGCATCACCTGGACCTCCGAACTGTTGACGGTGACCGGCACCGATCCCGCGGGCCCCGTGAGCGTGCAACCTAATTCGGCGGTCTGCTGGGCCGACGGCTCTTCGGGCGGATCCGTCGCACCCGCTTCGGACGCTGCGACGGGTCAGGTGGTGGTGACCGCGCCGGAGTCATCGCGACCGGCGCTGAGCGTCGACGACCTCAAAGGATCTCAGGCCGAGGCGCAGCGCCTGACCGAATGGCTCAAGCTCGCACTCGACCGGCCCGAGCTGCTTGAAACCCTTGGTGCCACAGCCAATCTGGGTGTCCTGGTGTCGGGTCCGGCCGGTGTCGGCAAGGCAGCGCTGGTGCGTGCGGTCTGCGCCGACCGGCGACTGGTCGAACTCGACGGACCGGAGGTCGGCTCGCTACGCGCCGAGGACCGGATCGCGAGGGTGGCGTCGGCGGTGGCGACCGTCCGCGACGGCGGCGGCGTGCTGTTGATCACCGACATCGACGCGCTGCTGCCTGCCACCGCCGAACCGGTGGCCACGCTGATCCTCACCGAACTCCGCAACGCGGTCGCCACCCGCGGTGTGGCGTTCGTCGCGACGTCGCAGCAGCCAGACAACGTCGACGCCCGGTTACGCGCGCCCGACCTGTGCGACCGCGAACTCGGGCTGAGCCTGCCCGACGGCGCGATCCGCAAGCAGCTGCTCGAGGTGCTGTTGCGCGAGGTGCCCGCCAAGGGCCTCGACCTCGACGAGATCGCCGAGCGCACACCGGGATTCGTGGTCGCCGATCTGGCCGCGCTGGTCCGCGAGGCGGCGCTGCGTGCCGCGGCGCGCGCCAGCGCCGACGGTGAGCCGCCCGCGCTGGTCCAGGACGATCTGCTGGGCGCGACGACCGTCATCCGCCCGCTGTCACGCTCGGCCACCGAAGAGGTGTCGGTCGGCTCGGTGACGCTCGACGACGTCGGCGACATGGCCGACACCAAACAGGCGCTCACCGAGGCGGTGCTGTGGCCGCTGCAGCACCCCGACACGTTTCAGCGTCTCGGCGTGGCGCCGCCGCGCGGGGTGCTGCTCTACGGCCCACCCGGTTGCGGCAAGACGTTCGTGGTGCGGGCGCTGGCTAGTTCGGGGCGGTTGTCGGTGCACGCCGTCAAGGGCGCCGAGCTGATGGACAAATGGGTCGGCTCTTCGGAAAAGGCCGTGCGCGAATTGTTCCGGCGTGCCCGCGACTCGGCCCCGTCGCTGGTGTTCCTCGACGAGATCGACGCGCTGGCGCCGCGGCGCGGGCAGAGCTTCGACTCTGGTGTGACCGACCGCGTGGTGGCGGCGCTGCTGACCGAACTCGACGGCATCGAACCGCTGCGCGACGTGGTGGTGGTCGGTGCGACGAACCGGCCCGATCTGATCGACCCGGCGCTGCTGCGTCCCGGCCGGATGGAGAAGCTGGTGTTCGTCGAACCGCCCGACGCCGAGGCCCGTCGCGAGATTCTGCGCACGGCCGGCAAGTCCGTTCCGCTCGCCGACGACGTCGATCTCGGCGCCCTGGCCGGGGAACTCGAGGGCTACAGCGCCGCCGACTGCGTCGCGTTGTTGCGCGAGGCGGCGCTGACCGCGATGCGGCGCTCGATCGACGCCGCCGATGTCACCGCCAAGGATGTCGCGGCCGCGCGCGAGGCGGTGCGCCCGTCGTTGGACGCGGCACAGGTCGAATCGCTGCGGGCGTTCTCGGCCGCCGGCTGACTCTTTAGCCCCGCGAGCGGCTCGGTTCCGCCAGCCGCCCTCCCGCGAGCGACTCCTTTCGCCACCGCAGTTCCTTCCGCCGCCGCAGTTCCTTCGGCCGCGTGCTCGACCGGCGCGCACCCGACGCCCGCGCATCCCTCGCCGAGAGTGGGCTTGACGCACGTCAAACGCCCTGGACGCGTGCGGGTAACCCACGTTCGCGGAACAAGGGGAAACATCTTGACAGTGGCAAGTTCATGCGGCATAGTCGAGATAACTTGTCATTGTCAAGATCGAGGGAGGTCGGCATGTCCGCCATCGCACCGGTCGTCCGCGCCGGAGACCCCGACCGGGAGAAGACGGCCGACGTACTCGGCCAGGCCCTCGCGCAGGGTTACCTCGCGATGCCGGAGTACGAGGCGCGGCTGCAGGCCGCCTTTGCCGCCACGACCCGCCCGGAATTGCACGAGCTCATCGCCGATCTGCCCGTCGAGCGCCTCAGGCGCAACGATCCCCGCCGCCGGGAGGCTCGCAGGCAAATGGCCCGTCGCAGCGTTCAGATCCACCTGGCCGGCTACCTGGCCATGGTCGCGATCGTGATGACGGTGTGGTTGGCAGTCGGCCTCACCGCGGGTGCGTGGTACTTCTGGCCGGTCTGGCCGATCCTCGGCGCGGGGATCGGGTTGTTGGGCCACGCGCTTCCGGTGCGGTACGGGTTAGCGCCCGCGCCGTGCCAACGCCGTCACGGCTCGATCAACCCGGCACGAATCGCATAGCGGGTCAACGCAACTCGATCCTGCAGGTCGAGCTTGGCCAGCAGGTTCGTCCGGTGCCGGTCGACGGTCTTGGCGCTGATGCCCAACGTGTTGGCGATGTCGCGCGAGGAGTAGCCCTCGGCGATGAGTTTGAGCACCTCCTCCTCTCGCGGCGTGAGGATGGTGTCGGGCAGCCCGTCGCCCTGCCGTGCGCGGTGTAGATAGTCCCGGATCAGCGCCGTCACCGCTCCCGCGTACAGGAACGGCTCCCCACGCAGGGTGGCCCGGCACGCCTCGAGCAGGTCGCGGTCGGCGACCGATTTCAGCACGTAACCGGATGCACCGGCCTTGAGCGCCTCGAAGAAGTACTGCTCGTTGTCGTACATCGACAGGATCAGGATCCGGACGTGCGGGTGCAGCCGGTTCATCTCCCGCGCCGCCTGCAGGCCCGTCATGCGCGGCATCGCGATGTCGAGAATGGCCAGGTCGGTCGGGGTGTTCTCGAGAATCGCCAGCGCTTCGTGACCGTCGGCCGCCTCGGCCACCACCTGCAGGTCGGACTCGGCGTCGAGGATCATCCGCAACCCGCTGCGCACCAGAGCGTGATCGTCGGCCAGCAGGATGCGGGCCGGTTGCGCGAGCATCACCAGCACCGCCGCGACGGGATCGCCAGCAGCACCTCGGTGCCCTCACCGGCCGGTGAGGTGATCGTCAGGTCGCCGTCGACCAGCAGTGCGCGCTCACGCATGCCGTTGATCCCGGCCCCCTCACTGACCACCCCGCCGACACCGTCATCGGCGATGCGCATCGTCAACCGATCAGCGGTGGTGTGCAGGTCGAGCCACGCCTTGGTGGCTCCTGCGTGCCTTGCGATGTTGGTCAGGCTCTCCTGAGCGACGCGGTAGCACACCAGCTCGACATCGGGCTTCAGCCGATCCGCTTGCAGCACAATGTGTTTGACGACGGGTAGACCGGTCGCGTTCGTGAAGTCGGTGCACAGCGAGTTGAGCGCGCTGTGCAGGCCGAGGTCTTCGAGAGCCTCGGGCCGCAGGCGCCGCGCGATGCTGCGGACCTCGTCGAGGCCTGCGCGCACAGCGTCTTGGGTGTCGGCGAGCTCACCGTGGATCTCGGCGGGTGCGCGGTCCACCGCCCGCTTGAGGAGCAACAGCGCGACCGTCAACGTCTGACCGATCTCGTCGTGCAACTCGCGCGCGATGCGCTGGCGTTCGTTCTCCTGCGCGGCCAACGCCGACGCGCTCGCCGTGGTGCGTTCGGTTTCGAGCCGGTCCAGCATCGTGTTGAACGACGCGATCAGGTGGCGCAGGTCGCCGTTGCCGCTGTGGTCGACGCGGTCGCTTCGGCGCGGTGGGTCGACCCTGCGCATCGAGGTCGCGAGCCGGTCGAGCGGGGCGAGACTCGAGCGCAACAGCAGCGCGTTGGCGGTCAAGATCACCGCCAACCCGATGAGAAGCACTGGAACCTCGGTCGGCTTGATGCGTGATGACACAGTTGCGGGTGAGATCGCCAGGGCCAACGTGCCCAACGCGAAGATCAGCCCGTTGATCAGGAAAACCCGCCGAAACAGCGCGGTCGCCGGCGTGCGCGCCCGTTTCATGCTCCCAGCGTGGACCGTCCGATCGGGATTTGTCCATACACTGCGCCGCCCCCGCCGAATGGGTGTCAGCCCTGATGGTGCGCCCGCCGTCGGGCGCAGAAACTTTCCTCACCATGCATGACTCTCGAACCGCGGAGCCGGCCGACCGAGCAGTACACCAGATGACCACCCGGCACGGCGAGCAGCTGAGCCTGATCATCGACGACCACGGCGTCCGCCACCTGTTCGTCGCCGACAGCTGCGGCTTCGACGCGCCCGGGTGGGAGCTCGTCCTCGACCCGGATGACGCCGAACGGCTGGCCGAGATGCTCACACAACGTCGGAGAGTCCACGAACTGAACGGAGATCGAGGACGATGACACTTACCGCCGACACCCCCGGGACCGGATGGAACGAAGTCATGCAAGCACATGAGATCGCCGTGACCCCTCCCACGGTCCGCATGGATGATCCGGTGTCCAAGGCCGTGCAGCTGATGGTGGTCAACCGACTGCCCGGACTCGTCGTGGTCGACGACGACCGCAACCCCGTCGCGGTGCTGCCGGGCACCCAGGTGCTGCGACTCACCATCCCGGAGTCCTACCGCGACGACCCCGCCCTGGTGCGCACCGTGGACGAGATCCACGCCGACCTGTTCTGGCACGGGCCGGGCAGGCTGACGGTCGGTGACTGCCTGCCGACGCCGGTGGCCAAACCGGTGACCGTCGCACCCGATGCCACCCTGCTCGAGATCGCCACGGTGATGGCGACCAAGCGCAGCCCGCTGATCGCCGTGGTCGACAGCGGCGGCAAGCTCGTCGGCGCGGTGACCCTGGAGCGGTTGCTCACCAGCTTGGCCGTGGCCGGTCCCAGCGACTGATTCGTCGGTTCGGTGCTGGCTCCGCTTCTGGCGCTAGCGATCTTCGTCGTCGCCTTTTGGTTTCTGGCCACAGAACGCGCCAACAAGGTCACGACGGTTCTGGTCGCCGGCGGGCTGATGACCCTTCTGGGTCTCGCGCCCGGCGAGGAGGTCTTCTACTCCGAACACGAAGGCATCGACTGGAACGTCATCTTCCTGCTGCTGGGCATGATGGTCATCGTCGGAGTCGTGAAACAGACCGGCATTTTCGACTTCCTGGCCATCTGGGCCGCAAAACGCGCCAGGGGCAAACCTTTTCGGCTCATGGTGATGCTGATGGTGATCACCGGGGTGGCCTCGCCCGTGCTGGACAACGTGACGATCATCATGCTCGTCGCCCCGGTGACGCTCGTCATCTGCGACCGGTTGGAGATCGCCGCGCAGCCGTTCATCATCGCCGAGGTGCTGGCGTCCAACATCGGCGGTGCGGCGACGCTGATCGGCGATCCGCCCAACATCATCATCGGCAGCCGGGCGGGGTTGACCTTCAACGACTTCCTGATCCACATGGCACCGATCGTGGCGATCATTTTCGTGCTGTTCGTGCTGTTCACCAAGGTGCTGTTCCGGACGGAGTTGCGCGCCAGCGAGATGCGCGTCGACAAGGTGATGGCGCTGCAGGAACGACGGGCCATCAAGGACTTTCGCCTTCTGGTGCGGTCGATGGCGGTGCTCGCGCTGGTCATCGTCGGGTTCAGTTTTCACTCGGTGCTGCACGTGGCACCGTCGATCGTCGCGCTTCTCGGCGCGGGCATCATGCTGCTGGTCACCAAGGTCGACGTCAACGAGGTTCTGCCCGAGGTGGAGTGGCCGACCCTGGTGTTCTTCATGGGGCTCTTCGTCATGGTCGCCGGCCTCGTGCACACCGGGGTGATCGGCTGGATCGGCGATGCGGCGGTCAATCTGTTCGGCGACGATTTCTTCCTTGCCGCCACCGGCCTGCTGTTCGGTTCCGCCGTCCTGGGCGCGTTCGTCGACAACATCCCGTACACGGCCACGATGGCGCCGGTGGTCGAGGACATGGCGGCACAGGCGCCCGATGCCGCGACCGGGCGGGCGCTGTGGTGGGCGTTCGCTCTGGGGGCCTGCTTCTCCGGCAACGGCACCGCGATCGCGGCAAGCGCGAACGTCGTGGCGATCGGCATCGCCCAGCGTGCCGGCCACCGAATCAGCTTCTGGCAGTTTTCCCGCTACGGCATCGTCGTCACGCTGCTCAGCACCCTGCTGGCCTGGGTATATGTGTGGCTGCGGTACTTCTGAGCTTCGGTGCGGTCCGGCAGGCACCGACCACCGCGAGGTCGGTGGTGTCAACGACGGGGCATAGTAGCCCCGATCGGCCCACGTAGAATGCAATCCGAAGCCTTACTCGGCTGACACCCCGACCATAAGTTCTCCGGTTGGCGGCCGCGTGCTGACCAACACAACCGATCGGAGTGCCCTGCTCGCCGTCCTGCTCGCACACGCGGTCGCCGCCGCGCTGGCGCCCCTGCTTGTCCACAAGTGGGGGCGCAAGGCCTTCTATCCGCTGGCGATGGTGCCGCTTCTGTCCCTGGTGTGGGTGGCGCAGAACTGGCCGTCCGCGGGGGGGTCGAGCACCGTCGACGTGCCGTGGGTGCCCGAGCTGTCGATGAACATCACGCTGCGCTTCGACACGCTCGCCGCGATCATGAGCGTGCTGGTTCTCGGCATCGGCGCGCTGGTCCTTTTCTACTGCGCCGACTACTTCCACCACCACGACGGCCGCATCGAGAACCGGTTGCCGAGTTTCGCCGCCGAACTGGTCGCGTTCTCCGGCGCGATGTTCGGCCTGGTCACCAGCGACAACCTGCTGATGCTCTACGTGTTCTGGGAGATCACCTCGGTGCTGTCGTTCCTTCTGGTCGGCCACTACGCCGAACGCCTGACCAGCAGGCGGGCGGCAACCCAGGCGTTGTTGGTCACGACGTTCGGTGGCCTGGCCATGCTGGTCGGCATCATCGTGCTCGGCAACATGGCGGGCACCTACCTGCTCTCCGAACTCCTTGAATCCCCGCCGACGGGGGTGGCGGCGTCGGTCGGGCTGGTGCTCATCCTCGTCGGCGCGCTGTCGAAGTCGGCGATCGTGCCGCTGCACTTCTGGCTGCCGGGCGCGATGGCCGCACCGACCCCGGTAAGCGCGTACCTGCACGCCGCGGCGATGGTCAAGGCCGGCGTCTATCTGATCGCGCGCATGAGCCCCAGTTTCGCCGACTCCCCGGTGTGGCGGCCCATAGTGGTCTCGCTCGGCCTGTTGACCATGCTGCTGGCCGGTTGGCGCGCGGTGCGCGAGTACGACCTGAAGTTGATCCTGGCTTTCGGCACGGTCAGTCAGCTGGGGCTGATCACGGTCATGGTCGGCACCGGCGGCAGCGACATGATGCTCGGCGGACTGGCGATGCTGGTGGCACACGCCATGTTCAAGGCGGCGCTGTTCATGGTCGTCGGCATCATCGACCACGCCACCGGCACCCGCGACATCCGCAGACTGGCCTGGCTCGGCGCCAAGGCGCGGCCGCTGTTCGTCATCGCCGTCGGCGCATCGGCCAGCATGGCGGCGCTGCCCCCGTTCTTCGGTTTCGTCGCCAAGGAAACCGACCTGGCCACCGTGCTGCATACCCCCACCCTCGGGGTCTTCGCCCCGGTGGTGCTGGTCGGCGTCGTGATCGGCTCGGTGTTCACGACCATCTACAGCCTGCGCTTCCTGTTCGGTGCGTTCGGCCGCAAGGGGCGCCCCGAGCCGAGCACCCGCGTCGCCGAGATGCACCGGCCCGAGCGCACGTTCATGATCGCGCCGGGCATCCTCGCGGCCGCGGGCCTGGCCTTCGGGATCTGGCCCGTCGGGGTCGGCGATGTGCTGGAGGATTACGCCGACACGGTGCCCGGCGGCAACAACGAGTACCACCTCGCGCTGTGGCACGGCGTGAACGTGCCGCTGCTGTTGTCGGTGCTGGTGATCGCCACCGGCGTGGCGGCCTTCGTCGGCCGCGAACGGTTGCGCCGGTTCCGCACGATGCGCGAACCACTCGGCAACGCCGACCACGTGTACGACACCGTGATACGCCGGCTCGACCTGTGGGCGGTGGAACTCACCGCTGTCACCCAGCGCGGTTCCATCCCGGCCACCCAGGCCGCGATCCTGTCGACGCTGGTGCTGGTGCCCACCATCGCGCTCGCGGTGGGTGCGCGCGACCACCCGCAGTTCAGGCTGTGGGGTTCACCGCTTCAGGTGGTGATCGGTCTGATCATCCTGGCCGCCGCGCTCGGCGCTCTGGTGATGCGCAACCGCCTGGCGGCGGTGCTGCTCGTCGGTGTGACCGGATACGGGTGCGGGGTGATCTTCGCGCTGCACGGCGCACCGGATCTGGCCCTGACCCAGTTCCTGGTCGAGACGTTGACCCTCGTGGTGTTCGTCCTGGTGCTGCGAACGTTGCCCGCCGAAGCCGACCGGGTCCACATCCGCAGATACCGGTGGCCGCGGGCGGCGCTGGCACTGGCGGTGGGTGCGACCGTGACCACCTTGGCGGTGTACGCGATGGCCGCGCGCACCGGAACTCCGATCGCCTCGTTGATCCCCGAGGCGGCGTACTACCGCGGCCACGGCGCCAACGCCGTCAACGTGCTACTGGTCGACATCCGGGCCTGGGACACCATGGGCGAAGTCATGGTGCTCGTGGTCGCGGCGACCGGCGTCGCCTCAATGGTGTTCCGGCACAGGAGGTTCGGGGCACCGCCGCGGGTCTCGGATGCGGGTCAGCCCGACATCGGCCGGCTACCGGCGATCGTGAACACCAGCCCGGCGGCCGGCGACATCACCTGGCTGCGCGGCAGCGAACTGCGTGACCCGCGGCACCGGTCGTTGATCCTCGAGGTCGCCACCCGCGTCATCTTCCCGCTGATCATGGTGTTGTCGGCGTACTTCTTCTTCGCGGGACACAACACTCCAGGCGGCGGATTCGCCGGTGGATTGACCGCCGGGCTCGCGCTGGTGCTGCGGTATCTGGCCGGCGGTCGCTACGAACTCGGTGAGACGCTGCCGCTGGACGCGGGCAAGATCCTGGGTGCGGGCCTCACTTTGTGTGCCGGTACCGCGTTGGCCTCGCTGCTGGTGGGGGCGCCCGCGCTGTCATCGGCGCTGATCGAGATCGACGTGCCGGTGTTGGGCACTGTCAAGTTCGTCACCGCGTTGTTCTTCGACCTCGGGGTGTACCTCATCGTCGTGGGTCTGGTGCTCGACGTGTTGCGTAGCCTCGGTGCCCGCATCGACGTGGAGTTGGGCCAGGAGCAGAAGACGGTGGTGACTACGCAATGACCACCTCGCTCGTGCCCCTCATCCTGCTCGGCGGGCTCACCAGCGCAGGCGTCTACCTGCTGCTCGAGCGCAACCTGACCCGAATGTTGCTGGGGCTCTTGCTCATCAGCAATGCGATCAACCTGCTGATCCTCATCGCCGGCGGCCCGGCCGGTAAACCCCCAATCTGGGGCCGGGGCAGCGACGAGCACACGACCACCGCGGATCCGTTGGCCCAAGGCATGATCCTGACCGCGATCGTCATCACGATGGGCGTCGCGGCGTTCGTGCTGGCGATGGCCTACCGGACCTATCGGTTGACCACGGCCGAGGAAGTGGGCGACGACCCCGAGGACGCCAAGGTCTCCGAGTTGGCCTCGAAGGACATCGCCGCCGTCGAAGAGGACCGGCCCCAGCCTGAAGCCGCCCGCGACACCGATGCACCCGACGAGCTGGACGCCCTGCCCGGTTACGAGGGGTCGAAGTGATGCGGGGGCGAGTAGTGAAGGCGGACTGCGCATGACGTTGGCGGCCACCTTGATACCCCTGCCCGTCCTGCTCCCGACGCTGGGCGCGGCGGCAACGCTGATCGCGGGCCGGCGGCCACGACTGCAGCGGCTCCTCACGCTCGTCGTGTTGTCGGTCGTCGTCGCAGTGTGTGGCGCGCTGCTCTACCTCGCCGACAGGGACGGCACGCTCGTGCTCCACGTGGGCGGCTGGGGACAGTCCGTGCCCGGGATGGGTCCCCTGGGCATCACGCTGGTGGTGGACCGGTTGTCGGCGCTGATGCTCGTCGTCTCGGCGATCGTGCTGCTGGCCGTCGTGTTCTACGCCATCGGACAGGGTGTCCGCGACGGTGACGAACGCCAACCGGTGTCGATCTTCATGCCCACCTACCTGGTGTTGTCGGCCGGCGTCTGCATGGCGTTCCTAGCCGGTGACCTGTTCAACCTCTTCGTCGGTTTCGAGGTGCTGCTGGCCGCGAGCTTCGTGCTCCTGACAGTCGGAGCCAGCAAGGACCGTGTGCGCGCGGGCATCTCGTATGTGATGGTGTCGATGGTCGGGTCGCTGATCTTCCTGTTCGGCCTCGCCCTCGTCTACGGTGCCACCGGGACACTGAACTTGGCGGAACTCTCCGTGCGACTCGACGAGGTGTCGGGCGGAGTCCGTTCGGCGATGTTCGCCGTGCTGCTGGTGGCGTTCGGCATCAAGGCCGCGGTGTTCCCGCTCTCGGCCTGGCTGCCCGACTCCTATCCGACCGCACCCGCACCGGTCACCGCCGTGTTCGCCGGCCTGCTCACGAAGGTCGGCGTCTATTCGATCATTCGGGCGCACTCGCTGTTGTTCCCCGACGGAGGGCTCGACCCGGTGCTGTTGGTGGCCGCGTTGTTGACGATGCTGATCGGCATCCTCGGTGCGATCGCGCAGAGCGACATCAAACGACTGCTGTCGTTCACGCTGGTGAGTCACATCGGTTACATGGTGTTCGGTATCGCGTTGTCCAACCAGCTCGGCATGTCCGGCGCTATTTACTATGTGGCGCACCACATTCTGGTGCAGACCACACTGTTCCTGGTCGTCGGGTTGATCGAACGCCAGGCCGGGGCGTCGACCATGGACCGCCTGGGCGGTTTGGCGGCCGCCAGCCCGCTGCTCGCCTTCGTGTTCGTCATCCCCGCACTCAATCTCGGTGGCATACCACCGTTCTCCGGTTTCATCGGCAAGGTCGCGCTGCTCGAGGCCGGCGCGCAGGACGGCTCGGTGCTGGCCTGGACGCTGGTGGCCGGCGGTGTGGTGACGAGCTTGCTGACGCTGTACGTGGTCGTGCGGGTGTGGACCAAGGCGTTCTGGCGCTCGCGCGAGGACGCGCCCGAAGGCCATCTGTCCGCGGCGCTGCCGTCGGCGTTGCTCGACGAACCCGAGGACATCCAGTTCGTCGACCGCGACCACGTCGGCCGCATGCCGGCGGGGATGGTCGGGCCCACGGGTGCGCTGATCGCGGCCGGGCTCGCGCTGACGGTGCTCGCCGGACCGATATTCGCGTACAGCGAAAGGGCTTCCAACGAGGTACTCGACCGGAGCGAGTACATCACTGCCGTGGTGGGGCCGCGATGATGAGAAGCGTTGCGCTGCGCGTCTGGATCTTCTGCTGGCTGGTGTTCGTCTGGATCCTGCTGTGGGGCAACTTCTCCGCGGCGAATGTGCTCTCGGGTGCGGCCGTTGCGGCGTTGATCACATGGCTGCTGCCCCTGCCCGCCGTGCCGGTCGAAGGCAAGGTGCACGTGCTGTCGCTGATCCGGCTCATCCTCACGGTCGCCTACCGTTTGGTGCTGTCCTCGGGACAGGTTGCGCTGCTGGCGGTGAAACCCCGCCCTCCACTGTCGGCCGTTCTGCGGGCACAGCTTTCCGTGAAGTCAGACCTGGTGCTGTCGTTGGCGGTCGTCATCTTCAACCTGATTCCCGGATCGATCGTGCTCGAGATCGACCAGACCCGCCGGCTGCTCTACATGCATGTCATCGACGTCGGCTCCGACCGCGCGCTGCACGCGTTCTACCACCAGGTGGCCGTGATCGAACGGTTGCTGGTCCGAACGTTCGAGCGTCCCGAGGACTGGCGCCCGGCGCACGAGCACGAGGAGCACGAAGTATGAGCCCCCAGCGAGATACGAAGGCGCAGCGCGCATGATCACCGTCTGGGTCATCGCCGCGGTGATGATGACCGCCGCCGCCGCGATCACGATGTTCCGTCTCCTCGCCGGGCCGAGCACACTGGACCGCCTGGTCGCCGTCGACACACTCATCGCCGTGGCGATGTGCGGAATCGGCATCTGGAGCGCCTACAGCCTGGACAGCACCGTCACCTACGGCATGGCCGCATTGGCGTTGATCAGCTTCGTCGGCACAGTCAGCGTCGCCCGATTCCGCGTCCCCGACGTCGACAAGTCCCGCACCATCGGGGGGCGAGGATGACGGGACTCGACATCCTCACGAGCGTGCTGGTGCTGGGCGGCTCGTCGCTCGCGCTGACCGCCGCGATCGGCATCGTCCGTTTCCCCGACACGTTGACGCGCATGCACGCGGCCTCCAAGCCGCAGGTGCTCGGGCTCCTGCTGGTGATCATCGGCGCCGGGATACGGCTGCGCGGCAACGCCGATATCGGCATGCTCGTACTCACCGGCTTGTTCACGGTGATCACCGCACCGGTGGTGGCGAACCGGGTTGGCCAGCTCGCGTATCGGGAACAGAACGTCCGAGACGATCTGTTGACCGCGGACGAGATTGACGAGTTCGCCGACCACACCGAAAGCGGCGCCGATGGCCAGGACTGACGACGACAGCTGGGGCATCACCGAGAGTGTGGGCGCGACGGCGCTGGGGGTGGCCTGGTCTCGTGCGCTGGAGCAGAACACCGACTGCCCGCTGTTCACCGATCCCTACGCCCAGATGTTCGTCGACGCGGCGGTGGAACAGGGTTGGCAACCGCCCCCTGCCCACATGGCCGAACGCATCCGCTCGATCGGCGGCTACGCGGCGTCGCGCACCAAATGGTTCGACGAGTTCTTCATCGCCGCGGGCGCCAACGGCATCGACCAGGTGGTGATTCTGGCGGCCGGGCTCGACGCGCGGGCCTGGCGGTTGCCGTGGATCGGCGGCACCGTCGTCTACGAGATCGACCAGCCCCGGGTGCTGGCGTTCAAGGTCGACACATTGCGCCGACACGAAGTTCAGCCGGCCGCCAAGTACGTCCCGGTGCCGATCGACTTGCGCGAGGATTGGCCGCGGGCCCTGCGGGACGCGGGGTTCGACGCGAGCGAGCCGACCGCGTGGGCCGCCGAGGGGCTCCTCCCGTATCTGCCCGCACGCGGACAAGACTTGTTGTTCGAACGGATTCACAGGCTCAGCGCGCAAGGCAGCCGCATCGCCGTCGAGTCGTTCGGGGCGAAGTTCTTCGAGCCGGAGTACCTGGCCAGTCGCCGCGAGAAGCTGGCCGAGTACCGCAGACAGGCCGGCAACGACGGTAGCGACGACGCGTTCGACGTACAGGACCTCTGGTACACCGAGGAACGCACCGAGGTGACCGACTGGCTCGCCGAGAGTGGTTGGGACGTGACCTCGATCAGCGCCGCTGATCTGATGGACCGTTACGGCCGGTGCGCCGCCGGCGAGCCCGACGACACCACGCCGCGCACAGTTTTCGTCGAGGGACAACGGATCTGCTGACAACCGCTGTCAACCAAATCAGCGTCACGGCGGGGCTCTGACGTCCGGTAACTTCTGAACGATGGAGGTTGACCCCGAGATCCTCAAGGCGTTCGCCGGTCAGGTCGACACGGTGTCGTCATTGATCCGTGAGGCTGACGTGGGCCACAAAGTGAGCGATGCCGCCGACGGTTTACCCGGCTCCGCCACTCAGTGGGCCGCACGGCTTCTTGGCGAGCATGTGACGGAGCGGGTCGACGCGATAGCCGCAAATGTCAGCAAGATGGGCGAGGCAGTCCGCGGTGCGGGCAACACCTACGAGGTGACCGACTCGGACCTTGCGGGGCATTTCAAGAGAATCTTCTGAACCCGTGCTGCCATCGCGTACCCGGCTCGAAGGCTGGAACCCAGACTCTCTGAATTTCACCGGCCCTCCGGTAACGACCGCTGGCGAATCGGTGGAACGGGCAGTGGATCGAATCAACAACAACCTCAAGCGCATGCCCGAGACCAAGGCGTGGTCCGGCCAAGCGCACGACGCGGCATCGGCAATGTTCGGTCGCGCGCGCCAGACCGCCTCGGAGTTCAGCCGCTACACCACCGTGATCGGCAACGCCCTCGGTGAAAGCGCCGGCACCATCGGGGCGGCACGAAAAGCACTGCTGGACAAGGCTGATGAAATCGACCGCGGCCCTCTCAGCGTGTTGGAGGGGTGGGTGGTGCTGATCGATCCCGGGGCTCAAAGCGCGGAGCAGATCGCCGAGTTGATGGAGCAAGTTGCGACCGAGCAGGCCGTCATCAATGAACTGTTGGGCGCTGTCGGCGACGCCGACACAAGCACAGCTGACAAGGTGATGGCCGCGGCGAAGCCGTTCGGCTTCGCGCCCCCCGCGACAGGCGGGTTGCCGGGCTTGATGCTCCCCGGTACGCAGCGACCGGCTGACGATGTACCCGATCCTCGGAACCCGATTGGGCTCATGCAGCGAGCGACGGTGCGTGGTGAGCAGATGGCCACTACCGTCCGCGAGACGACGTCGCGGTACAACGATGAGGGCCACTTCGAGAAGACACTGATCATGCAGGACGGCAGTAGGCACGTCATCACCGAATACGAACCGGACTACAAGAACGGCGTTCCCGACATGACGACCGATGACCACTACGCCGCCGACGGCAATCTGATCTCGTGGACTAGTTCGACGCGTACGCCCGGCGGATACAAGAAGACGATCATGAATTGGGCGGACGGAACGCAATACGTCACCGACGAAACACCGGAAGGCGTGCGCACTGCGGCTTTCAATTTGCCCGACGGCCGCCACGGCGTTCTTCCTCCCGATAGTCCGCTACTCGTCCAGACCGTCCCGGACCGCATCGGAGATGTCCTCACGGGATTGGAAACGCATATCGATGGGGGCGGCAAGATTCCGATGTTGTCCGTGGACGCCGTGGAGAAAGTCGGAGCGGGCGCCAAGTACGGTGGTCCCGCGCTCGGTGTCATGTCGGCGATGTATGACTTCCTCGCCGCCCCCACGCCCGCCGACAAGTGTGTTTCGGTGTTCGCCGGTACATTCGCGCTCGTCGGCAATGCCGGCGGTGCGGCGGGAGGTGCAATGTTGGGTGGTCCGGTTCCGTTTCCCGGTGTCGCTCCGGCTCTCGCGGTCGGCGGCTCTGTCGCTGGCGGTGCGTGGATGAAGTCGGTCGGGACCAAGGTCGGTGAGCTGCTGTGCGGCGCATAGAGAAACCGCCGCCACCGCGCAACTGGGACAACAGGTTGTCAGCCCTGGCGAAGTTCGGGCTCTTAGGTTTTGTAGGCGGGGTTGGCTACAGCGTGGCGCAAACAGTGGTGGCGCTGCAGCGTGGCTCAGTTCTTGCGGCGTTAACGTCCGGTGGACTGACGTTGTTCTTCTCCGGAGCCCTGGTTACGCTCGCCACGACCTGGTTCTCATCGCCGACGAAGTACGCCAAGTCAGACACCCACGGGACGACGCTGCGCGTCAATCCGCTTATCGCCTGGTGTTGGAGTCTCACATTGGTCGGTGCCGCGATCGGATCGGTATGCTATTTCGCGTTCGTTTCACGCGGCGTCGCGGAGCTCCCTTTCGCGACGCCTGGGCGGGATACCGTCAACCGGTACTTGATGATCACCCTGCTGGTTCTCTCACTGACCGGCCTGGTGGCGATGCTCAGGGGCCGTGGCGTGGCCCGACTTCGGATCGGACCAGACGTCATTGAGCACGCTGACATCTTGCGAACCCGCACTGCGCGTTGGGCTGACATTGTCGATATCGCCGACGTTGCCGACAAGCGGACTCGAAATCCAATTATTTTCGTGCTCAACGACGGTAAGCCGATCGTCGTACCGAATGCCGACCGATACGAGCCCGGCTTCGGCACGCTGTATTGGATGGTCCGCCACTACTGGAAGCATCCCGAGGATCGCCTCGAACTCACCGACGGGCGTGCGCTCGAACGGTTGCGCAACGAGCAGTTCACCGCGGAATGACTACTCCCCCGACAGGCCGAACTCGACCATTGCGGTCACGGTCTCGACGGCGTCGCTCAGCGCAGCCAGCCGCTCGGCGACGGTCGGCGCAGCCAGCACCGCGTAGCGGTCGGCCTGCCCCATCGGCAGGCGAGAGGTCAACGTGTACAACCACTTACCGGCATCGCCGGACGCGTCCGCACCCGCCACGAATTCGCGGCCGTTGACCTCGGCCCCGCGTGCGGCGGCGATGCGTTCGAACAGCGCGACCATGCGGTCCTCGACGTCGCGGATGGCGTCCGCCTCGACGGGCTCACCCGGCTGATCGGGCCACGGTTCTACCGCTGCGCGTGGATACGGGTCGTCGGGCTGCCACTCGATGACCCGAATACGTTCGCCTACCGCGCATTTGAGGCGGTAGCGACCATCACCGAAATCGGCGACCTCGCCGATGTGTGCCAGCGCGCCGACGTCGCTGCGGACGTCCCCGCCGCCCACTTCCCTGCCCGCCGTGATCAACACGACGCCGAACGCCGGGTCCTCGGTGGCCAGACAGTCCGAAACCAGTGCGCTGTAACGAGGTTCGAAGATCCGCAACGGAAGCTCCTCGCCGGGCAGCATCGCCACCTGCAGCGGGAACATCGGGATGGCCGCCACGTCTACAGCTCCAGTTCGGCGACCAGGGCGTCGACGACGGCGCGCAGGTCGCCGTCGTGCTCCTCGGCGACGCGGCGTTGACGTTGATACGACCCGCCGCCCCCGTAGATGTCGGCGACGTGCCGTAGTTCGTCGGCGCAGTGCAGCGACGCGGCCACCGGTTCGAGACGGTTGAGCAACTCGTCGAGGTCCTCGGTCACCAACCGTTCGTTGCTGTTGGCATCCTGGATGATGATGGCGTCGAGACCGTAACGCGCTGCGCGCCACTTGTTCTCCTGCACGTGCCACGGCGGCATGGTGGGCAGCGACTCACCGGCGTCGAGCCGCCGGTCGAGGTCGACGACCAGACAATGCGTCAACGCCACCAGCGCCCCCAACTCGCGCAGATTGGAGACACCGTCGAATATCCGGATCTCCACCGTCCCGATGTGCGGCGAAGGCCGGACATCCCAACGGATTTCGTTCATGTGGTCGATGATGCCGGTCTTCTTCTGGTCGTAGACGAAACGCTCCCACTCCGCCCACGACTGAAAGTGGAACGGCAGCCCGGCCGTCGGCAGCTGCTGAAACATCATCGCCCGGTTGGACGCATAGCCGGTGTCCTCACCGTCCCAGAACGGGGACGACGCCGACAGGGCCAACAGATGCGGGTAGTGGTTGAGCAGCGAGGTGTTGATCGGCATCACCTTGTGCGCGGAGCGGACCCCGACGTGCACGTGCACACCCCAGATCAGCATCTGCCTGCCCCACCACTGGGTGCGCTTGATCAGCTCGGCATAGCGGGGGGCGTCGGTCAGGCTGCCCGGCGACCACTTCGCGAACGGGTGCGTGCCCGCGCAGAACAACTCCATCCCGCGACCCCGGACGATCTCGCGGGCGGTCACCAGCGTCGAACGCAGATCGTTCATCGCCTCGGGCACCGAATCGCAGATGCCCGTGACGATCTCTACGGTGTTGCGCAGCAGTTCCTTGTGCACACGCGGGTTGTTCTCGCCGAGCTCCTCGATGACCGCGGTGGCCTCGTTGCTCAGGTCCCGCGTCGTCGCGTCGACGAGCGCGAACTCCCACTCGACCCCGACCGTCGGTCGGGGCGAGCCGACGAAATCGATGTGGCTGCTAGCCGGTACGGATAACACCGCATGCCACCCGCGATCCGGCGTCACCGGTCGCCAGAGTGGTCGCATCCGGCGGCGGGTCACCGTTGACCTGCTGGTAGCGCTCCGGCGGAATGTTGGCGAAGTTGTCCGCCTTCTCGTGGATGATGATCGCGGTGCCCGCGCCCGAAGTGAGTTCCTCGGCGGTGAACGCGTCGGTCGTCGTCAAGACCCTGGCCGAACCGTCCTCGCGGACCTGCAGCGACGTCAGGTCACCGCTCGCGGGATGACCGCTGTGGCCGGGCACCTGGAAGTGCCCACCCGCCGAGTTGAAGTTCCCCGGCGCGCCACCGGTGGGCGCGACCGAGTTGGCCTCGCACTTGCCGACCTGATGGATGTGCATGCCATGGAAGCCGGGCGTCAGCCTCCCGGGCGTGGTGGTCTCGACGCTGATCGTCGCGTAGCCGCCACTGAACTGGATGTCAGCGGTCGCCACCGGTGTGCCGTCCGCAAGCTTCAATTCGGCGGTGAGCGTTTCGCCTGCGCCCTGTCCTTCGCCCTGCCCTTGACCTTGGCCTTCTGCCTGCCCGCCGCCGTGACCACCGCCCTCACCCGGCGGGGCCGACGGAGGCGGAGATCCGGTCCAGACGGGCGGCGGGGTGCCCTGCACGTTGCTGGGCTCCTCGGGCGCCGCACAGGCGCTCAAGGCGAGTGCGGGGACAGCGAACAAGGCAGCGGCGGCGACGGTCTTGAACATGTGCACGAGCCTAACCGGTGACCACCACAATGACGCCCGGCGGTTGTTCGGCGAGTGCGGGCAATCGCGGTTCGACGGGCGCCTCGAGCAGACGTCCCACCTCTTCTGCGGCCTCCCGCTCGCCGGGCGCGTCGCTGAAGTACACGGTGGTGGCCGCCACGTCCGCCAGTTCGAGGTTGCCGGTCTCGGTGACGTTCCAGCCGGCCTCGCGCAGCCGTCCGGCCGTGCCCTCGGCCGCGCCCGCAACGGTGGAGATGTTGAAGACCCGGACCTCGGCATCGGCCGGTGCCGGCGCCTCCGACGTCGTGGTCGCGGTGGTGGTCGTCGCGGTCGCCAGCGGCGGCGTGTCCTCCTCGTCGCTGTCGGAACCCATCGCCTGAAACGCCACCAACAGGAAAACGACGCCAAGGAAGAGCAGCACCATCACCATGGCGCGCAGGGGCAGACCCGACGAATCTCGCTGGTTCATTGCGCCCACCTTATCGAGCGGGCCTCACGGCCCGGGAAACTCAGGTGACGTCGAAGCCGAGACGGCGTGCCGCCCGCGCCTTCTGCCTGCTGGCCCTCAGTCGCCGCAACCGCTTGACCAGCATCGGATCGGCGGCGAGCGCCTCGGGTCGGTCGACGAGCGCGTTCAGCACTTGGTAGTAGCGGGTGGCCGACATGGAGAACAGCTCCTTGATGGCGTCTTCCTTGGAGCCCGCGTATTTCCACCACTGCCGCTCGAACGCGAGAATGTCGTGCTCGCGTCGAGTCAGCCCGTCGGAGAGTTCAGAGTTGTCTCCGGATTGTTCAGTCCGCGCGATCGCGCCGTCCATCTGGCTCTTGGACCCTTCCGACAACTTGAATGACATCGCTGTGGTTCGGCGCTCATTCAACCACGTGATGGGCTGATGAGCGGTTCGACATGCCCGCGAGTCGGGCAGCAAGGATTGCCGACTTAAGATTTTCGACTATGGCAGTCGTTCCGATACGCATCGTAGGAGATCCCGTCCTGCACACAGCCACCGAGCCGGTCCCGGTCGGTGAGGACGGTTCGCTGCCCGCCGATCTCGCGGATTTGATCGCCGACCTGTTCGACACGATGGACGCGGCGAACGGGGTTGGGTTGGCCGCGAACCAGATCGGCGTCTCCAAGCGGGTGTTCGTCTACGACTGCGCCGAGGTGCGCGGTCGCATCACCCGCCGCCGCGGTGTGGTCGTCAATCCGGTATTGGAGACCTCCGAAGTTCCCGAGACCATGCCCGATCCGGACGATGACGACGAGGGTTGCCTTTCGGTGCCCGGGGAGTCGTTCCCGACGGGGCGGGCCGACTGGGCGAGGGTGACGGGGCTGGACGCCGAAGGCAATCCGATCACCCTCGAGGGCACCGACCTGTTCGCCCGGATGCTGCAGCACGAGACGGGTCACCTCGACGGCTTCCTTTACCTGGACCGCTTGGTCGGCAGGCATTCGCGCAGCGCCAAGCGTGCGGTGAAGTCGCACGGCTGGGGGGTGCCGGGGTTGTCGTGGATGCCCGGTAAGGACCCCGATCCGTTCGGTCACTGACCGTGCCCGCGCTTCCCGCGATCGGCACACGGGTGACCGTGCGTTACCGGCGGCCGGCCGGTTCGACACCCCCGCTGACCGACGTGGTCGGTCATGTCGTCGACAACGGTGCGGCACTGCGGATTCGGACCAAACGGGGGGTCGTCGTACGGGTAGACCTCGGCGATGTCGTCGCCATCAAGAAGCTGCCCGCCGCACCAGTGCGCACCGCCGACATCCGCAACGTCGAACACGCGGCGGCGTTGGCGTGGCCGGGTGTCGATCAGAAATGGCTGGGCGGCTGGCTGCTGCGCGCCTCAGGAGGCCACACGCACCGCGGTAATTCCGCTGTCCCGCTGGGCTTTGACGCCGACGCCACGGCCATTCCAACGATCATCAGCTGGTACGGCGAGCGAGGGCTGACGCCGTGGCTTTCCATACCCGATCGGCTGTTCCGCCTGATCGCAAAGTCGCCGCACCTCGAGACCGAGGTCTTGACAAGCGATTTGAGCGACACGGTGGTCGACGAACGCGTGACCCTGACCACGACACCCGACGCCGCATGGCTGCACCTGTACCGCCGCGCCGTGCCTGTCGACGTACTGACCGCCGTCATCGACGGTGAGGTCGCATTCGCGACGATCCCCGGTGCGGCCGTCGGCAGGGCCGCCGTGACGACGGCGCCGTGCGGCCGGCGCTGGGTCGGGCTGTCGGCGGTGCGGGTCGACGAGCGGGCCCGCGGTGCGGGTCTGGCGCGCGCACTGTGTTCGACGCTGTTGGGTTGGGGGGCCCAACGGGGTGCGACCGGCGGCTACGCGCAGGTGCTGGTCGACAACGCGGTGGCTCTCGGCCTCTACAGGTCGATGGGTTTCCAGAAGCAGCACCGCAGCCGTTATGTCGACGCTCGTAGCCTGTAAGCCATGCGGATCGCCACCTGGAACGTCAACTCGATTCGGGCTCGGGTCGAACGGGTCACCGACTGGCTCGAGCGGGCCGACGTCGACGTGCTGGCGATGCAGGAGACCAAGTGCAACGACGAGCAATTCCCGGTCATGCCGTTCCTGGCCGCCGGCTACGAGGTGACCCACTGCGGCTTCAACCAGTGGAACGGCGTGGCGATCGCGTCCCGCGTCGGTATCGAGGATGTGCAGGTGGGCTTTGACGATCAGCCGACCTGGAGCGACAAGCCCGAGGCGGAGGCGGCCGCGGAAGCCCGCGCCCTCGGTGCCACCTGCAACGGAGTCCGGGTGTGGAGCCTGTACGTGCCGAACGGCCGGTTCGTCGGCTCGCCGCACTACGCGTACAAGCTGGAATGGCTTGCCGCGCTCCGCAATACGGCACACAAGCGGTTGTCCGATGATCCGGCCGCGCAGATCGCGCTCGTCGGGGACTGGAACATCGCGCCGACCGACGAGGACGTCTGGAGCGTCGAGTTCTACCAAGGCAGCACCCACGTCACCGCTCCAGAACGCGAGGCGTTCAACGCGGTGGTGGAAGCGGGTTTCGCCGATGTGGTGCGGCCGTTCACTCCCGGACCGGGGGTCTACACCTATTGGGACTACACACAGCTGCGGTTCCCGAAGAACCGCGGCATGCGCATCGACTTCATCCTCGGCTCACCCGCGCTCGCCGACCGCGTCACGCACGCCGAGATCGTCCGCGAGGAACGCAAGAGCGGCAAGGACCGCATCGGCACCCCCAGCGATCACGCCCCGGTGTTGATCGAACTGGGGTGACCGCGACGGTCCACTTCCGACGATTCTCCCGTCGCCCCTTCCCGATTCCTCCGCGTCTGCGCTAGCGTGACAGGTGTCCACACACGGGAGCGCGCACCAGCGCGCTGAGAGGACGGGTGGGCCCGTCGACCGTACGAACCTGACCGGGTAATGCCGGCGTAGGGAGATAGCTCGAATGACGCACGTCGCAAACAGTCCTGTCAATCCGTCCGTCACCACCGGCCCGATCCAGGGCAGCACGAAGGTGTATCGAGAGCTCGACGAAGTGCCCGGCGCGAAGGTCCCATTGCGCCGGGTGCACCTGACCAACGGCGAGCATCTCGACCTCTACGACACCTCCGGTCCGTATACCGACCCGACAGCAACCCTCGACCTGCAGGCGGGCTTGCCCGCGCGCCCGGGCGTGGTGCGCGACCGCGGAACGCAGCTGCAGCGGGCCCTTGCCGGCGAGATCACCGCCGAGATGGCGTTCATCGCCGCCCGCGAGCGAGTCCCTGTCGAGCTGGTCCGCGACGAGGTCGCGGCGGGCAGGGCCGTCATACCCGCGAACCACAATCACCCCGAGACCGAGCCGATGATCATCGGCAAGGCCTTCGCGGTGAAAGTCAATGCCAACATCGGTAATTCGGCGGTGACCAGTTCAATCGCCGAAGAGGTCGACAAGATGGTGTGGGCCACCCGGTGGGGCGCCGACACGATCATGGACCTGTCCACCGGCCGCGACATCCACATGACTCGGGAGTGGATCCTGCGCAACTCCCCGGTGCCGGTCGGCACGGTTCCGATCTACCAGGCCCTCGAGAAAGTCAACGGCGACCCGGCCGCTCTGACGTGGGAACTGTACCGCGACACCGTGATCGAACAGTGCGAACAGGGCGTGGACTACATGACCGTGCACGCCGGCGTGCTACTGCGTTACGTTCCGCTGACGGCCAAGCGTGTCACCGGAATCGTCAGTCGCGGCGGTTCCATCATGGCCGCATGGTGCCTGGCACACCACCGGGAATCGTTCCTGTACACCCACTTCGATGAGCTGTGCCAGATCTTGCAGCGCTACGACGTGACGTTCTCACTCGGTGACGGCCTGCGGCCCGGCTCGATCGCCGACGCCAACGACGCCGCCCAGTTCGCCGAGCTGCGTACGCTCGGCGAGCTCACCAAGATCGCGAAATCGCATGGTGTGCAGGTGATGATTGAGGGTCCCGGCCATGTGCCGATGCACAAGATCGTCGAGAACGTCCGGCTCGAGGAGGAGTGGTGCGAGGAGGCGCCGTTCTACACGCTGGGCCCGCTGGCGACCGACATCGCACCGGCCTATGACCACATCACCAGCGCCATCGGCGCCGCGATCATCGCGCAGGCCGGCACCGCCATGCTCTGTTACGTGACGCCGAAGGAACACCTCGGCCTACCCGACCGCAAAGACGTCAAGGATGGCGTCATCGCCTACAAGATCGCCGCGCACGCCGCTGATCTCGCCAAGGGACACCCCCACGCTCAGGAACGCGACGACGCGCTGTCCCGCGCACGCTTCGAGTTCCGCTGGCACGACCAGTTCGCACTGTCGCTGGATCCCGACACCGCCCGCGCGTTCCACGACGAGACGCTGCCCGCCGAACCGGCCAAGACCGCACACTTCTGCTCAATGTGCGGGCCGAAGTTCTGTTCCATGCGCATCACGCAGGACGTCCGCGATTACGCTGCCAAGCACGGGCTCGACAGCGAGGAGGCGATCGAAGCCGCGATGGAGATGGGGATGGCCGAGAAGTCACGCGAATTCGCCGAACACGGCAACCGCGTGTACCTGCCGCTGGCATGAGCTACCTGCCACTGCCGCCGCCCCGTACCACCCCGGTGCGGGTGATGACGATCGCCGGATCCGATTCTGGCGGAGGCGCGGGAATCCAGGCCGACATGCGCACGTTCGCTCTGCTCGCGGTGCACGGCCTGGTTGCGGTCACCGCCGTCACCGTTCAGAACTCGGTCGGGGTCAAGGGTTTTCACGAGATTCCCCTCGACGTCATCGCGGGACAGATCGAAGCCGTGGCCTCCGACATCGGCGTGCAGGCAGCCAAGACGGGGATGCTGGCGTCGTCGGAGATCATCGACACCGTCGCCGAAACCTGGCGCGCACAGGGCATGGCCGGTTCGGTGCCCTTGGTCGTCGACCCTGTGTGCGCCTCCATGCACGGTGATCCCCTTTTGCATCCCAGTGCGCTGGATTCACTGCGGGCACAGCTGTTTCCGCTGGCGACATTGGTGACACCGAACCTCGACGAGGTGCGCCTGCTCACCGACATCGAGGTCATCGACCCCCCATCCCAGCGGGAGGCGGCCCGCGCACTGCACGCACTCGGACCGCAGTGGGCACTGGTCAAGGGAGGCCACCTGCGAGCGTCGGCGCAGAGCCCCGATCTGCTGTTCGACGGCACCGAGTTCCACGAATTCGACGCCACGCGCATCGACACCGGCCACGACCACGGCGCCGGTGACACGTTGGCCGCAGCCATCGCCAGCGCGCTGGCACACGGCTATTCGGTACCCGACGCCGTCGCGTTCGGTAAACGCTGGGTCACCGAATGTCTGCGTGCCGCTTACCCGTTGGGACGCGGTCACGGCCCGGTGTCGGCGCTGTTCAGGCTCATCGAGTGAACCTCGAACCGATCGCGGGTGTCGCCCACGAACCCGACGCCGAACCCGCCGGTGTCGTCGTCCTCACCCACGGCGCCGGCGGCAGCAGGGAAGCACTGCTACTCAAGAGGCTCTGTGACGAGTGGGCCGGACGCGGTTGGCTTGCGGTGCGCTACAACCTGCCCTACCGGCGCCGCCGGCCCAAGGGCCCGCCGTCTGGATCCGCCAAGGTCGACCAGGAAGGAGTCATCGAGGCCATCGACGTCGCCCGCACGCTCGCCGACGGCCCCGTCATCGCGGGCGGGCACTCCTACGGCGGGCGGATGACATCGATGGCGGTGGCCGACGGGGTTGCCGACATCGACGTGCTGACACTGTTCTCGTATCCGCTGCATCCGCCCGGCAAGCCGGAACGTGTACGCACCGAACATCTTCCGCGCATCGCGGTACCGACGGTGTTCACCCACGGTACCGCCGACCCGTTCGGCTCGATCGACGAACTCCGGCCCGCGGCTGCCTTGATCGGCGCACCCGCGGAAGTCGTCGAGATCACCGGCGCCCGGCACGATCTGGCCTCCAAGACACTCGATGTGCCTGCGCTGGCGGTCGATGCGGCACTACGGTTGATGGGTGCGTCCTAGCCACTGGGTGATCGTCGCGGTCGTCGTGGCCGGTGTCGGCGCCCTGGCGGCGATCGGATGGTTCTACATCGTCCAGCCACGCATGACGACCCTGGTGCGCGCCGACCTCCTTGCGCTCGGAGATTGTGTGCGCACGCGTGAGTCCGACGTTCTGCCGAACGAAGTCAAACGAGTCGACTGCGACGGGCCCCACTACGGGGAGGTGTTCGCGATCGTGCGCGCACCCGATGCGCGGGAGTACCCGGGCGAGGACGCTCTGAGAAGGGTCGGCGACCAGTGCAGCGGAAAGTTCTTCGACTACGCGCCGAATATCCCGGAGGGACCGACCTTTCGGCTCGCCATCGGTTATCCGAGCGCGCAAGCCTGGTCGCAGGGGGCGCGGTCGGTGGTGTGCGTCGCGATGGCCAAGAACGAGCGGTGGGGTTCGATCCGCAGCTAGAAGGCGGTGGCCACGATACGGTTGCCGCGTGACAACCCCGCCGGGCCCTCCCCCGCCGTACGGACCGCCGCCGTACGGACCACCGCCGTCTCATGGCGGGCAGCCATCCAATCCGTACCCGCCGTCCGGACCTGTGCACCCTCCGCCGCCTCCCCCAGCGAACTACCCGCCACCGCCGCCGCCCCCGTACGCGCAGCAGGGGTCCTATTACGCGCCACCCCAACAGCGCCCCACGAACTGGTGGGCCATCGTCTCGTTGGTCTTCGGCCTGCTGGGCGGCGTTCTCATCAGCGTCGTATGCGGCATCGTCGGTTTGAAGAAGGCCAGGGAGGGTCAGGGCGGCCGCGGTTTGGCGATCGCGGGCCTGGTGCTGTCGGCGCTGTGGGTGGCCGTTGCCGTGGTGGCGTTACTGGTGTACTTCCTCATCGGCAGCGGCACGGTGACCGCGACCGATGTCAAGCAAGGCGACTGCCTGGCCGAGATACCCGCCAATACCCGCGTGCTGACGGTGAAGACGGTCGGGTGTGACGAGACCCACGCCGGTGAGGTCTTCGCCGTCCTTCAGATGCCCGACGGCGACTTCCCCGGCCAGGCGGCGATCGACGCCTATGCCGAGAAATGCAGCCCCGAACTGGCTGCTTACGCACCGGACGCGATGACGGACAGTTCCGTTCAGCTGTATGTGCTCTATCCCACGGCCGAAACCTGGGAGCAGGGTGACCGGGCCGTGACCTGCATTGCGACGCTCGATCCGCCGAGGACCGGCTCGCTAAAGGGCTGACGCCTCCCCGATACTGCCTGGTCGCTGCGGTACCGTTTTTCCTATGACTTCGGAACTACTCGACGCCGTCATCGTGGGCGCAGGTTTCGGGGGGATCGGCGCGGCCATCCAGCTCAAGCGGATGGGATATCAGGACTTCGTCGTCCTCGATCGCGAGGACGACCTAGGGGGCACCTGGCACGTCAACCGCTACCCCGGGTTGGCCGTCGATGTGCCGACGACCACGTACTCGTATTACTTCGAGCCCAACCCGAACTGGTCACGGCTGTACTCCACCGGCGACGAGATCAAGCAGTACGCGGCCCACGTCGCCGACAAGTACGACGTACGTCGGCACATGCGGTTCAACACGCTCGTCGAAGGTGCCTGTTGGGACGAGGAAGCCGAGGTGTGGCGGGTCACGCTGGCCGGTGGTGACACGCTGTCGGCGCGCTTCCTGATCACGGCCACCGGGTTCCTGTCGCAGCCGCACACACCCGACATCCCGGGGATCACGAGCTTCGCGGGCAAGATCATGCACACCACCGCGTGGGACCACACATACGACCTCGAGGGCCGCCGGGCAGCGATCATCGGCACCGGCGCGACCGCGGTGCAGCTGATTCCGGAGTTGGCGAAGAAGGCGGCTGACCTGACCGTCTACCAGCGAACGCCGGTCTGGGTGGTACCCAGGCTCGACTTCGCGATCCCCGGCGCCCTCAAGCGACTGTTCGCCCGGATCCCATTGACGCAGCGCGCGCTTCGGGCTGTGACCGACGCGATCTACGAGTTCTTTCTCTTCGTCGGGCTGCGCCACCGACAGCTCCTGTTTCGCCGCCTCAACATCGCGGCATCCGACGTGGCCAAGATGCACCGGTTCTTCTCCGTGCGCGATCGCGAACTCCGCAAGAAGTTGACCCCGGATTACGACTTCGGCTGCAAACGCCCGACGTTCTCCAACAGCTACAACCGTGCGTTCACGAAACCCAATGTGCACCTTCAAGATTCGGGGATCGAACGCATCGAACCCGACTGCGTCGTCGCCGCCGACGGAACGAAGACCCAGATCGACACGCTCATACTGGCGACGGGCTTCGACCTGTGGGAGGCGAACTTCCCGGCCATCGAGATCATCGGACGCAAAGGGCGCAACCTGGGCAAGTGGTGGCGCGACACGAGGTTTCAGGCCTATCAGGGCGTCACGGTGCCCTATTTCCCCAACTATCTGAGTATGGCGAGCCCTTACGCCTTCCTCGGGTTGAACTTCTTCAACACGATGGAATACCAGATGCGCCACATGGATCGGCTGTTCGGCGAGATGAAGCGCCGGGGCGCGACGACGTTCGAAATCACCGAGGAAGCCAACGCTCGGTACCTGGACCGGATGACCAAGCTCATGGGCAACTCGGTGTTCATGGCCGGCAACTGCGCGGGTTCACGTTCGTACTATTTCGACCCGAACGGCGAAGCCACACTGCTGCAGCCGGTATCGACCCGCAGAGCCATCAGAGAGGCGTCACAGTATCCTCTGAGCGACTATCGGATTGCGTGAGCAGAGAGGAACACCGACTGTGTCACTTCAGGAATCGAGCAGCGGTTCGCGTGCGGCCACGTTGGCCGGCCTGGGCCTGGCCGGGGTCGGGCTCAGCCACTTCGTCAAACCGGAGCTGTTCGAATCGGTGACGGTGCAGGCGTTCCCGCGCAACACCCGCCAGTTCATTTATGTCAACGGCGGTATCGAGACGGCGTTGGGACTTGGGTTGGCCGCCCGCAAGACCCGCAAAGTCGCGGCCCTCGGAACGCTCGGCTACCTCGCCTACTTGGCGGGCAACGTCGCGCGTAACCGGTAGCGACCCAACAGCGTAACGTCCAGCAGCCGCTGCAGAACCGCCCGGTTCTGCGGCGAGTTCGCGTACCGCATCAGCCGGCCCAGGTCGATCACCAACGCCATGGCCGCGTGCACGGCGAATCGGGCCTGGCTCGGCGTCCACTCCGGGCGCACGGCGACCACCAACTCGACCACCGATTCCACGGTGGTGCGCTGCATGTTTCGCAGGATCTTCTGATCCGTCGGCGACATGTGCAGCCGCTCGGTGTAGTAGACGTAGTCGAGTTCGGGATGTGCGAACGACCTGGCCACGTAGGCGTCGATGACCGCGGTGAGGGCGTCCTCGGGGTCGGCGTTGGCAGCGGTGATCGCGGTCAGCTCGTCGGAGAGCCGGTCGGCCGCCCGTCGGAACACAGCGGCCAGGATGTCGCTCTTGCCCGCGAAGTACCGGTAGATCCCCGACGCGGGCATGCCGACGGCCGCGGCGATGTCCTCCATGCCCGTGTCGCGGTATCCCTTGATGTTGAACAAGCGCATGGATTCGTTGAGCAGCGCTTCATATCGCGACGGCTCGACGGCGGTGGGAACGGGTGCCACCGGCTGCTCGGCGACGTCGTCGCCGTGGGGCAACTCGGTGGCGGCCAGCGCTGTCGCGAGATCGGACAGCAGCGCCCGCACCTGGCCGGCGGGCAGCTTCGCCCGGTGGTCGACGATGCTGCCGGTGACCGACAGGACCGCGATGGACAACGTCCAGCGCTGATGGGAGGTCAGATCCGGACGCATGGCACAGATGGGGCGTTGGATGCGGCGGTTGACGGTACGCATCTGCGCGATCAGCGACGCTTGGTCGTCGCCGCGCAGATACCGCCCCTCCCAGCGGTACAGCCCGCCCGACTCCCGGTTAGCCATTGCGGTCTCGATGAGCGCCGCGGCCACCCGGCGCAGTTCTGCTTCGGGGTGCTCGAGATCGGCCTCGTCGATGAACGCGGTGGCATCCACCAGCTGCTGGCCCAGACTGAGCACGGCGTCGCGGAACAGGTCGTACTTGCTCGCGTAGTGCCGGTAGAGGGCGGCCGCCGAGATTCCCACCCGCGATGCGATCGACTCCATGCTCACGCCGTAGAAGCCCAGGGTGCTGAACGCCTCGGCGGATGCCCGGGCGATCTGGGCTTTTCGGTCTTTCGGCCGGCGCCGGACCGCGTCACCGCTCGCCGGCCGAGTGCGCGACATGGCAGACACGATATCGGACCGAGCCCCGCCACACCGGTCCAGTACTGCTGTCGGTATCGCTCCGAACTTGCCAGACCACACGGAATGGCGATTAACATAATGGTGTGTTCGGCGGGCTCCGCAAGCTTCTGGGCTTTCAGGTCACGATCGGTGAGCTGATCGTGGTGGCGCTCGTCCTCGGCACGCCGTACCTGCTGGTCGGCGTGTTCTGGTCGACCACCCACACCGACCACCTGCACGGCATGACCGGCGCCGACCTGGTCGTTTCGTATCTGGGGTCGATCGCCTCATGGCCGGTGCTGCTGTTCGCTGACGTGTGTATGACATGAACGGGGGAACACAGTGTCCGACCACCACCACCGTCTCGCATGGACCGGGATCATCGCCGCCGTCGTGCTGGGCGCCGCCCTGCTGGCGCTGAACTTTCCGGTCTTCCTGGACAGCTACGACCAGTACGGCTGGCAGGTCAAATGTGGAACCGGGTACCTCAGCGACCTGTCCCAGGCGGCCGCGGCCGGCGGCGACACGAACTACGTCGAGCAGTGTGAGTCGGCGCTGCTGATGCGACGGCTGTGGACGGTGCCGCTGGCGCTGCTCGGCGGTGCCGGGCTGCTCGTGGCGCTTGTCGCCTCCGCGACGACCTCCGCCCGCGAGTCGTTGCATCCGCACCACAACAACGCCTGATCTAGCATTCCGGCGTGAGCACGCCGGCCGGTCCTGCGCTGCCCCGCCGGCTCGGCACCTTCGACGCGGTCGTCATCGGGCTGGGTTCGATGCTGGGCGCGGGCATCTTCGTCGCCGTCGGGCCCGCCGCCGCGGCGGCCGGTTCGGGCCTGCTGATCGGGCTGGCGGTCGCCGCCGTCGTCGCCTACTGCAACGCCACCTCGTCGGCCCGGCTGGCCGCGCGGTACCCCGAGTCCGGCGGCACCTACGTCTACGGGCGTGAGCGGCTCGGCCGGTTCTGGGGTTACACCGCGGGGTGGAGTTTCATCGTCGGCAAGACCGCGTCGTGCGCGGCGATGGCGCTCACCGTCGGCTACTACGTGTGGCCCGAGGCGGCCCGTGGCGTCGCGGTCGGGGCGGTCGCCGCACTGACCGCACTGAACTACGCGGGCATCCGTAAGTCGGCGCTGCTGACGCGCGTCATCGTCGCCCTGGTTCTGGCGGTGCTGGGCACCGTGGTGGTCACCATCCTCGGTTTCGGGGAGGTCGAGTTGGCCCGCCTGTCGCCCGGCGCCGAGGTCTCCGTCGCCGGCGTGCTGCAGGCCGCAGGACTGTTGTTCTTCGCGTTCGCGGGCTATGCACGGATCGCGACGCTGGGCGAAGAGGTCCGCGACCCCGCCCGCACCATCCCGCGCGCGATACCGCTCGCTCTGGCCATCACGCTCGCGGTGTACACTCTCGTCGCTGCCGCTGTCGTCGCTGAATTAGGAAGCGCGGCAACAGCTTCGGCAGCCGCACCGCTCGCCGACGCGGTGACCTCGGCCGGCTTCCCGGCACTGGAGCCTGTCGTGCGGGTCGGCGCCGCGGTGGCCGCCCTCGGGTCACTGCTGGCGCTCATCCTCGGGGTGTCGCGCACGACGCTGGCGATGGCGCGCGACCGCCACCTGCCGCACACGCTGTCGCGCGTGCACCCGAGATTCGGCAGCCCACACCGCGCCGAGGTCGTCGTCGGCGTCGTTGTGGCCGCACTCGCCGCCACCGTGGACCTCCGCACCGCGATCGGCTTCTCGTCATTCACCGTCCTCGTCTACTACGCGATCGCCAACGCCTCGGCCTGGACCCTCGGCCGCCGAACGGTGCCGGCGGTCGGGCTGGCGGGCTGTGTGGTCCTGGCGTTGCTGCTTCCGGGAACGTCGGTCCTGGCCGGCGCTTGCGTGGTGCTCGCGGGCGCGCTGGCTTACCGTCTTAGACCGTGATCGAGCTGAGCTGGAAGCGCGTCGACGCCGACCCCGGCGATGACTTCGTCGTGGCACCCGACGAACGGCTCGGCTGGGGCCGGACGATCGGACTCGGCGCCCAGCACGTCGTGGCCATGTTCGGCGCCACCTTCCTGGTCCCCGTCCTCACCGGCTTCCCACCGGCGACGACGCTGTTGTTCTCGGGCGTCGGGACGGTGCTGTTCCTGCTCATCACCGGCAACCGACTGCCCAGCTACCTGGGTTCGAGCTTCTCGGTGATCGCACCGGTCACCGCGGCGGTCGCCTCGCACGGAACGGGGAGCGCCCTCGGCGGACTCGTGGCGGTCGGTCTCGCACTGGTGGCGATCGGCGGCCTGGTCCATCTGGTCGGCACGCACTGGCTCGACGTCACACTTCCCCCGGTGGTCACCGGCGCGATCGTCGCGCTGATCGGCTTCAACCTGGCGCCCTCGGCCAAAGCCAACTTCGAACAGGGTCCGGTGGTCGGGCTCGTCACCCTGGTGCTCCTGGTGGCGACGCTGGCGTTCTTCCGCGGCATCATCGGCCGGCTGGCCATCTTCCTGGCCGGCTTTGGGGGATACCTGCTCGCGCTGGTGCTCGGTGAGATCGACACCGCACCGATCGCCGCCGCCCCGTGGCTCGGGCTGCCGGAGTTCCAGGCGCCGACGTTCACCGTCGCGGTGTTGCCGATGTTTCTGCCCGCGGTGATCGCCTTGGTCGCCGAGAACATCGGGCACGTGAAATCGGTCGGCCAGATGACCGCCACCGATGTCGACCCGGTGATGGGCCGGGCACTGGCCGCCGACGGTGTGGCCACCACGCTGGCCGGTTTCGGTGGCGGCTCTGCGACCACCACATACGCCGAGAACATCGGCGTGATGGCGGCGACGCGGGTGTATTCCACTGCGGCGTACTGGGTTGCGGGCGCCGTGGCGATCCTGCTCTCGCTGTGCCCGAAGATCGGCGCGGCGATCTCGGCGATACCCGCCGGCGTGCTCGGTGGGGCGACCGTGGTGCTCTACGGCCTCGTCGGAGTGCTGGGAGTCCGGATCTGGTTGACCAACCGGGTCGACTTCTCCCGGCCGGTCAATCAGATGACCGCGGCCATCCCGCTGATCATCGGCATCGCCGACTTCACCTGGCACGCAGGCACCTTGACCTTCACCGGAATCGCGCTGGGTTCGATAGCGGCCCTGGCGGTCTATCACGGCATGCGGCTGTTGGGATTCCGGCAGGCTAGCGAGCGGCCCGCTGTCGTTGGTCCCGGGGCGGAACACCGTTGACGCCGTCGACCGACCTCGCGTAGGTCGCCACGGCATAGGTGACCGCAGGCCCCAGGACCGACAGCGCGTCGCGGTTGACGTTCTCGACGGTGTCGCGCTTGGTGCGGTAGTTCGGGTCGAAGGGGACACCTGCCCGCCCGCCCCAAAGCCGAGCCTGTATCTCGCTCTTACGTTGTGACGAACCGGCAGTCAGGCCGCCGACCGGCACGCCGGCAGCGAGAAACGGGTAGTAGTCGGTGAATTCGCTCAGCGGCATGTCCGCGGGCCGCACGCCCGCCGTGTTGAGATAGCCGGCCAGCATCCGCTCGATACCGGCCGAACCCGCGGGCACCGACCGCGCGGGGATGGCCGGGTTGGGGGTCGCGGACTGGTCACCGTCGTAGGTGAAGTAGCCGGCATTCGGTGAACCGAGCATGTCGAAGCCCAGATACAGTGCGATGTCTCCGAGTTCGTCGGGCGAGAGCCCTTGCACATACCTGGTCGGTCCGGCCAGCCCGTTCTCCTCAGACGCCCAGAACACGAAGCGGACGGCGTTGGTGACCGGTGGCTGCGGACCCAGTGCCGCAGCAGCTTCCAGCAGCGCCGCGATACCCGTTCCATCGTCGTTCACTCCGGGGCTGGCTGCCGAGCTGTCCAGGTGCGCACCCGCGAGCACGACGTTACGGGTGTCCCCGGTCTTGGTCTGCGCCACGAGGTTTCGGGTCTTCTTCATGACCGGCTTACGGTCGAGCACGAGGCGTACCGGCGCCGAGGTTCGCCGCAGGGCGGCGTCGGCTTCGCGGCCGATGACCCCGACGGGAACGGTCAGGTCCTGGTAGTAGCCGGGCGTGAACAGGCCCGCCGGGCTCCCGCCGCCGCCGGGCGAGCTGACGACGAGCAGGCCGACGGCGCCCTCCGACACGGCCGCGTTCTGTTTGGCGACCACCGAGCAGCCCGTGTCGTCGACGATGGCGATCGCGCCCCGCACCGAGGTGCCGTCGTAGTCGGCGGTCCGGCAACCGGCGGCCTTCGCCGGGCGAAGGGTCACGGCGTTCAGCCCGCCGCGCGGCGTGGTGATCAGCAAGGAGGCCTGGTCGACCGGATATTCGCGCCCGCTCACCCGCATCGACGGATTGCCGCCCACACTGCGGTCGAGCAGCTCGAACTCAGGGGTCTGGACGTCGAATCCCTTGTCGCGCAGGAACTGTGCGACGTAGTCGACGGTGGCGTCGTATCCGGGTTTGCCGTTGGCGCGGTTACCGCCGTTGGTGTCGGCGATCTGCTGCAGTTTCTGCAGGTGGGTGAACATCGCGTCGGCGGTGACCTTGTCCGCTATCTCCTGTGGCGACGGCGGCGCCGGCTCCGGCGATGAGCACGAGGTCATGGCGGCGACGACCCCAATGACGACTCCGATCACGACTCCCGCCACGCCGACCAAACGGAGGGAGGCCGCCCATCTTTTCATGATGCGAGCGGGTGACGGACGCGCAGATCGCGCGTGGGGATTCCGTTCGGCCCGCCCTGGTCCTGGGCGTAGATACCGACGGCGTAGGACACGCCCGCCCCGTGAATACCGAGTGCGGTGCGGTCGATGTGCTGCAGGGTGTCCGATTCCTTGTGGTAGTTGGGGTCGAACGGCTGACCCGCCTCACCGCCCCACCGCTCGGCTTGCTCGGGCGTCATCTTGGCCTCGGCGCCCGAGAAGGTGCCACCGGCCGGGATGCCGGCCAGGGTGAACGCGTCGTAGTCGGAGCGACCGTCGAAGCTGGTGTCCTCGGCTGGTTTTCCGGCCGCGTCGAGGTAGTCCACCAGCGTGCGTTCCACGCCCGCGGCCCCTTCCGGCACCCGGGCGATCGCGCCCTCCTCGTCGGGCGGCAGGGACTGATTCCCGTCATAGGTGAAGTAGCCGGGGTTCGGAGAGCCCACCATGTCGAAGTTCAGATAGAGCGAGATGTCCTTGAGGGCATCGACATCCAGCGACTCCAGATAGTTGTTCGATCCGAACAACCCGACCTCCTCCGCACCCCAGAAACCGAACCGTACCGCGTTCTGAACGTCGGGGGAACCGCCCAACTGCACTGCGGACTCGAGCACGGCCGCCACACCGGACGCGTTGTCGTTGATGCCCGGCCCCTCCGGGACGCTGTCCAGATGCGCACCGGCCATCACGACGTTTGCGGTGTCGCCCGTTCGGGTCTGGGCGATGACGTTGCGGGTCCGCTCCTTGCGCACACCCGCATTCAGCTTGAGGGTGACGTCTCCCGGTTCGGCCCGTAGCCGATCGCCCTCCGCCTTGGTGATGCTGACGACCGGGATGGTCGCCTCCGTGTCCTCGCCGAGGGTGCCGCCCATCTCATCGTTGTCCTCGCTGTTGGCGACGAGCAGAGCCACCGCGCCGCGTTCGGCGGCGGCCTCCTCCTTCTCGGCGAACTGACACTTGCCACGGTCGACGAGCACGACGGCGCCCTCGACGGGCAAGCCGTCGTAGTCGGAGACCGTGCAGCCCGGGGAGTCCTCGACGCGGGCGAGCACAAGCGGGCCCGACACCCCGCCCGGCGGTGTGCCGATCGTGAAGTTCAACGGTCTGGCCTTGACCGCGTCGCCGCCGACGGTCAGCGCGGGTTCGTCGGCGAACGGCAGCCGCACCTCGAACTCCGGCGTCTGGACCTCAAACCCCTTGTCACGCAGGATGTCAGCCACGTAATCCACGCTGGCGTCGTAACCCGGTGTGCCCAGTGCACGATTACCTTCGTTGTCGTCGGCGATCTCCTGCAACCGGACCAGATGCTGGTACATCGCATCGGCGGAGGTGCGCTGGGCGAGCGACCTGGCGAACTCGACGGCGGCCTGCGACACCCCCGCCTGGGTGGTGGGCGGCTGCACCACCGGTTGGGGCTCCTCGTCACGGCCGCAGCCCCCGAGTGCGACGACGCCGGCTGAGATAAGGGCGATCGTCTTCGTTGTCTTCGACAGCTTGGAAACCTTCGTGTGGCTCATTGCCCACTACGTTAGCGTCGCCCGGGCGCTAACCCGTCAGCTGCGCGACGATGAGGTCGGCCACGGCGCGCATGCCCGCCGCATTGGGGTGCAGGGGTGCGGGCCTTCCCGGTCTCACCAAGTCGGTCAGCCCGAACCGGGTCGTCCACGGTTCGGCCGACCACGCATGATGCGCGGCGCTGCGCTCGGCGGCCTGCACGAGACCGCAGCCGGTGGCTGCGGCCGCCTCCGCGGTCAGCCGCGCCAGCGTGTCGGCGACGTGGCGTCCGGTCGCCACGTCGGTGTCGGACAACGGTGGTGCGGGCAAGCCCGGCGGCGGTAGCAGCGTGAGGTAGTCGACGAACAGCACCGTCGCGCGAGGTGAGCGGGCACGCACCGTCCGGCCGACCTCCTCGAGCGCCACAGCGACCTGCGTGAGCGCGTCATCGCGCGCCCGCGGATCCAGTTGCCCGCGCAGCACCGTCCCCAGCAGCGGGAGCTTGCGGGCAAAGCGTGGCAGGCCCGCCGCGAACAGCATCGGCACATAGCCTACGTCGTTGCCGCCGATGGTCACCGTCACCAGCTCTTCGGATCCGGTCAGAGCCGAAATCTGCGGCGGCGCACCGTGTTGCGGATCCGACAGGACGTTCGCGGTGGTCGCGCCGGAGTACGTCACGTCGACGAGGTCGAGACCCAGCGTCGCGGCTACCAGATGCGGATAGTTGCGCGCTGACCGGCCCGCGGCCCAGGGCGCACCATCGGCGCGAGGCCGGATCCCGGGACCCGCCGCCATCGAACTACCCAGTGCGACATACCGACTCATCGAGCCGGGCTGGACGCCTGCGCCCAGAACCGCTTCGGAATGCGGCCGGCCTTACGAGCCAGACGGCCCGCTGTGACCGCAGCCGCCATCGCCGCTGCCATGGTCGGGGGGTCGGCGGCGCGTGTCACGGCAGTGGCCAAAAGCACGGCGTCACACCCCAACTCCATCGCCATCGCGGCGTCACTCGCGGTGCCGATGCCCGCATCGAGCACCACCGGCACCGAAGCGGCGTCGACGATCATCTCGATGTTGTGCGGGTTGGCGATTCCCAGTCCCGTTCCGATCGGCGATCCCAGCGGCATCACCGCCGCGCACCCGATGTCCTCGAGCCGTCGCGCGAGCACCGGATCGTCGTTGGTGTACGGCAGGACCGTGAAACCGTCATCGACCAATTGTTCGGCCGCCCTTACCAGTTCGACGGCATCGGGCAGCAGCGTGCGCTCGTCGGCGATGACTTCCAGCTTCACCCAGTCGGTGTGCAACGCCTCGCGGGCGAGTTGCGCCGTCATCACCGCCTCGGCCGCGCCCCGGCAGCCCGCGGTGTTCGGCAAGGGCGTGATACCCAGCCGGTTGAGCAGCTCGAGCACGCCGGTGCCGCCGTCGGCGTCGACGCGCCGCATCGCCACCGTCGTGAGCTCGGTGCCCGATGCGACAAGCGCTTCTTCGAGCACGGCGAGATTGGCCGCGCCTCCGGTGCCGAGGATGAGCCGCGAGCCGAACTCGCGGCCGGCGATGGTCAACTTCGTGACCGATGCTCCGCTCGCGCGAAGGGTGTCGGGCCTAGCCACCCTGCACCGCCGTCACCACCTCCACGCGAGCACCGTCCGACAGCGCGGTGTCCCAGTCCGATTTCGGCAGCACCGACCAGTCCACCGCGACGGCGATGCCCTTCTCCGGAAAGCCGAGACGCGCCAGCAGCGCGGCGACCGTCGTCGAGGCGTCCACTTCCACCGCTTCGTCGTTGACCAGTACCTTCATTTGATTGCTCCAATCGTGACATCGAGTTCGGCCGCGATCCGTTCGGCCGTCCATGGGGCGAGAAGAAATCCGTTGCGCCCGTGGCCCGCCGCGACCAGTGTGCGCTCGTCGAGGCGTTCGACGAGCGGTAATCCATCCGGCGTCATCGGCCGCAGACCCGCAGCGCATTCGGCGAGTTCGTATTCGCCCAGCGAGGGCATCACCGCGCAGGCGTCATCGAGCAGTTCCCGCACCCCCGTCACCGCGGGCGCGGTGTCGCGGCCGTGCTCGTACTGCGTAGCGCCGACGACGACCCCGTCGGCCCGTGGTACCAGGTATACCTGCCTGCCGTGCACCCTGGCCCGAATGACCCGCTGGGGCACCGGCATGCACCCGCGGCGCCACCGCAATCGCAACACCTCACCCTTGACCGGCCGGATCGGCAGGCCGGGCCACAGCGTCGGGGCGTCGATACCGTTCGCGATCACCACGGCGTCGGCCTGCACCTCGGTGAGGTCGGAGACGGGGGGCGCCCACTGCACGCCGAGCCCTTCGCACAGCACGGCCAACGCTCGCACCAGCAGCCGATTGTCAACGGCCAGTTCGGTTTCAGCCCGGAATCCGTGCCGGATGCCCTGGGCCAGAAGCGGTTCTATGTCGCGCGCCGACGTCGTCGCCGTTACCGGATGCCCTTGAGCCGCAAGCCACTCGCCCACCGTCTTGAGGTCGCTCGCGTCGGCGCGGTCGACGGCGACCACCATTGATTCGCGGGCGGTGACCACCTCGTCGGGCAGCCCGTCGAGGAAGCCGCCGTGCCACAGGTGCAGCGACTCCAGGCCGAGCTGCAACAGCTTCTCCTCGCCGGGCCAGCCCTCGCTGTGGGGTGCGAGCATGCCGCCTGCGACCCACGACGCACCGCGATCGTCGGTGCGGTGCACCCGCACGTCCCAGCCGTCGCTGCGGGCGCGCCGGGCGACGGCCAGCCCGATGACGCCGCCGCCGATCACGGCCAGGCTTGCGTTGGTCAACATCCCTCCCTTCGCCGGCATGACCCGGATCAGGTGCGACGGTAAAGGCAGGTTCGAATGCCCACTCTCAGTCCCCGCTCCCGGGACTCCCGCGTTCGTCAACCCACAGTACCCGCTGGTTAGGCCCCCAACGACGAGCCGCTAGCGTCGCGGTGTGCACGAACCTCGAGAACGCCTGGCCAGCGCGTCGCTGTACCTGTGCACTGACGCCCGGCGCGAGCGCGGTGACCTCGCGGAGTTCGCCGACGCCGCCCTCGCCGGCGGGGTCGACCTCATCCAACTGCGCGACAAGGGTTCGCCCGGCGAACAGCGGTTGGGCCCCTTGGAGGCGCGTCAGGAACTCGAGGCGCTCGAGGTGCTCGCCGACGCGGCCCGCCGCCACGGCGCGCTGCTGGCCGTCAACGACCGCGCCGACATCGCGCTGGCCGCCGGCGCCGACGTGCTTCATCTGGGCCAGGACGACCTTCCGCTGGCGGTGGCGCGCGGCATCGTCGGTGAGGCGCCGGTGATCGGGCGCTCCACCCACGACGCGGATCAGGTCGCGGCGGCGGTCGAGGAGGCCGTCGACTATTTCTGCGTCGGCCCGTGCTGGCCCACCCCGACCAAGCCGGGCCGCCCGGCGCCCGGCCTGGATCTGGTCCGGCACACCGCCGAATTGAACAGCGACAAGCCGTGGTTCGCGATCGGCGGAATCGACACCGACCGGTTACCGCAGGTGCTGGCGGCCGGCGCGCGGCGCGTCGTCGTGGTGCGGGCGATCACCGCGGCCGAGGACCCGCGGGCCGCGGCCGCAGAGTTGAAGGCCGCGCTCAGAGGTGCCGGTTGACCAGGAGAGGGATCGAGGCGAACTCGTCGCGCAACCGCTGCCAGCTGGCGGCGAAGCCAGGGTGCAGGGGCAGCTTCGCGACGTCGTCGACGGCCACCCAACGCAACTCGGCGCTCTCCCGGTTCGGCACGGTGTGCAGCATCTCCTGGGCGTCGGCGATGACCGTGCTGTAGCTCCAGCTGACCCCGTCGCCCGCGACGATCTTGGTCTCCACCACCTTGCGCACGGTCAACTGCTCGGCGGGCAGCCCCGCTTCCTCGTGGGCCTCCCGGATGGCCGCCTGCTCCGGGGTCTCGTGGCTGTCGCGCGCCCCGCCCGGTAGACCCCAGGTGTCGCCCTGATGGCTCCAGGCCGCCCGGTGTTGGAGCAGCACCACCGGCGCGCCGTCGCGCCCGGGGGCCCGCAGCAACAGGCCGGCCGCGCCGTACCTGCCCCAGTAGGCCTGGCCTTGGGAAACCACCCATCCGTCACCGTCGCCACGCACGCCTCAACAATAGGGCCGCCCTGCCTGCCGGAAACTCTTAGACTTCTTTCATAGAGTGGGACCGGTCGAAAACGACGAGCTGGAAAGCGATGCTGATGAGGTCCGCGCGCACGTGACTGTGGAGTTGGCGCACCCGTCGACGGAGCCGCTCGCGTCGCGGTCGCCGTCGACGCCCGCACAACAACGCTGGTGGTTCCTGTGGACCACGCCCGGCCGCATCCTGACCATCGGGGTCGTGCTGTCCGCGCTCGTCATCGCCAGCGCGTTCGCCACCTCGACGACGATCAACGACCGGCAGCAGGCGCTGATGACCGTGCTCAACCACACCGAGCCGCTCTCCTTCGCCGCCGGGCAGCTCTACACCACGCTTTCGGTGGCCGACGCCGCGGCGGCCACCGCCTTCATCGCCGGAGCGGAACCGCGCGACGTCCGGCAACGGTACGAACAGGCGATCACGGACGCGTCGGTGGCCGTGACTCGGGCGTCGAGCGGGCTCACCGACGAGGATCTGGTGCAGTTGCTCGGCCGCATCAACGCCGAGTTGTCGGTATACACGGGCTTGGTCGAGACCGCCCGCACCAACAACCGTTCGGGCAACCCGGTGGGTTCGTCGTACCTGTCGGAAGCGTCGGCGTTGATGCAGACGCAGATCCTGCCCGGGGCCCAACGGCTTTACGAGGAGACCTCACAGCGAGTGGACGCCGAGACCAGCGCGTCCACCCGCATCCCCGGCCCGGTCATCCTGGTGGTCCTGGCGACCCTGCTGTTCGGGGTGTTCGCCAACCGTTGGCTGGCCAGGCGCACGCGCAGGCGGATCAACATCGGCTTCGTCGCGGGCGGTCTCGCGGTTCTGACCATGCTGATCTGGGTGGGCACGGCCCTGGTCATCTCGACCTCGGACAGTCGCAGCGCCAAGGACACGGCCGCCGAGTCGTTGAAGACGGTGACCAACCTGGCCATCACCGCGCAGCAGGCCCGCGCCGACGAGACACTGTCGTTGATCCGGCGCGGCGACGAGACGGTGCGCAAACAGTCGTACTACCAGCGCATCGACATGATGCAGCAGCAGCTTGCCGATTACCTGGCCCGCGAGGACGCCATCGACAAGACCGACCTCGGCGAGGCCGAGCAGCTGCTGAAGCGCTGGCGCGCCGCCGACGATCGGATCAACGCCTACATCAGCGTCGGCAACTATCAGGCCGCCACGCAGGTGGCGCTGGGCACCGGGGCAGACGACTCGACGCCGGCGTTCAACAAGCTCGACGAGGCGTTGAGCCAGGGCATCGAAGAGAGCCGTAAGCAACTCCGCGACGACATCATCAACGCACACCGGGTGCTGTCGGGTGCGACCGTCGGCGCCGCTGTGCTCAGCGTCGTCGCGGCGGTCGCGGTGGCGCTGGGGTTGTGGCCGAGGCTGAGTGAGTACCGGTGATGAGCGCTTGCGCGAAGAACAGACAGCCGGTGACCAAATTCTTCGGCATCCTCGTCGCCGCCGCGCTGGTGCTCACCGGGTGCGGGCAGGCGACGTCGGTGATCCCCACACCGGCTGTGACGCTTCCACCACCCACGCCGGCAGGTATGGAGGAGTTGCCGCCGCAACCGGTGCAGCCGCCCGGCGACGACACCGAGGACTGTGAGCGCACGGCGAGCCTTCGCCCGTTCACCAACCGGGCCGAGGCCGACAGGGCCGTCGCGAACATCCGAGCGCGCGGGCGGCTGATCGTCGGGCTGGACATCGGCAGCAACCTGTTCTCGTTCCGGGACCCGATCACCGGGCAGATCACCGGGTTCGACGTCGACATCGCCGGTGAGATCGCCCGCGACATATTCGGAACCCCGTCGCAGGTGGAGTACCGCATCCTGTCGTCGGCGGACCGCATCGCGGCGTTGCAGAACAATCAGGTCGACGTCGTCGTCAAGACCATGACCATCACGTGCGAACGCAAGAAGCTGATCGGGTTCTCGACGACGTATCTGACCGCCAATCAACGCATCCTGGCGCCGCGCGACTCGACGATCCGGCAGGCGTCGGACCTTTCGGGACGCCGTGTCTGCGTCGCGAAGGGCACGACATCGCTCGAGCGGATCCGCCAGATCACGCCGCCGCCGATCATCGTCGGGGTGGTCGCGTGGGCCGACTGCCTGGTGGCGGTGCAGCAGCGGCAGGTCGACGCCGTCAGCACCGACGACTCGATCCTCGCCGGTCTGGTGTCACAGGATCCGTACCTGCACATCGTCGGACCGAGCCTCAACGAGGAGCCCTACGGCATCGGGGTCAACCGGCAGAACACCGGCCTGGTCCGGTACGTCAACGGCACGCTGGAGCGGATCCGCCGCGACGGCACCTGGAACACGTTGTACCGCAAATGGTTGACGGTGCTCGGGCCGGCGCCGGCTCCTCCGGTCGCGAGGTATTCCGACTGATGGCCGAGACCCAGCTGGACGATTACGACGACGAGGGCCCGGGCACCCAGCCGGCGAGCTTCGACGACATGGGCATGGATTCGGCCTCGACCATCCGCCCGATGGCGACCGAGGCGGTGTTCCGGCCCCACCTCGACGACGACGACGAGTCGGTGGGCACCGGGGACACCGAGCCGCAGGAGCAGACCACCACTACGACGCGAGCCTTGTCGCGGACGCGCCGCCTGGGCGGTGGGCTGGTCGAGATCCCGCGGGTGCGGGCCAAGGACCCGCTCGAAGCGCTGATGACCAACCCGGTGGTTGCGGAGAACAAGCGGTTCTGTTGGAACTGCGGGCGCCCCGTCGGCCGTTCCAGCGATGGCAAGCCCGCCCGGTCGGAAGGTTGGTGCCCGCACTGTGGGAGTCCGTATTCGTTTCTGCCACAACTGAATCCGGGTGACATGGTCGCCGACCAGTACGAGATCAAGGGCTGTATCGCGCACGGCGGCCTTGGCTGGGTCTATCTGGCTTTCGACCACAACGTCAACGAACGGCCGGTCGTGCTCAAGGGTCTGGTGCATTCCGGTGACGCCGAGGCGCAGAAGATCGCGATGGCCGAGCGCCAGTTCCTGGCCGAGGTCACCCATCCCGGGATCGTGAAGATCTACAACTTCGTCGAGCATGCCGACCAGCACGGCAACCCCGTCGGTTACATCGTGATGGAGTACGTCGGCGGCACGTCGCTCAAACAGGCCAAGGGTGAGAAGCTGCCGGTGGCCCAGGCCATCGGGTACATGCTCGAAATCCTGCCTGCGCTTGGTTATCTGCACTCGCTCGGCCTGACCTACAACGACCTCAAGCCCGAGAACATCATGATCACCGAGGAACAGCTCAAGCTGATCGACCTCGGTGCGGTGTCGACCATCAACTCCTTCGGCTATCTCTACGGAACCCCGGGATACCAGGCTCCCGAGATCGTGCGGACGGGGCCGACGGTGGCCACCGACATCTACACCGTCGGGCGCACGCTCGCGGCGCTGACGCTGAATCTGCGCACCCGCAGGGGCCGCTACGTCCACGGGTTGCCCGAGGACGATCCGGTCCTGGCCGAGTACGACTCGTTCGGCCGGGCGCTGCGCCGGGCGATCGACCCGGACCCTCGGCGGCGGTTCGGCAGCGCCGACGAGATGTCCGGACAGCTGCTCGGCGTGCTGCGCGAAGTCGTGGCGAAGGACACCGGGTCCCCCAAACCCGGTCTGTCCACGGTGTTTTCGCCCACGCGGTCCACGTTCGGCATCGATCTTCTGGTCGCCCACACCGACGTCTACCTCGACGGGCAGGTGCACTCCGAACGGCTGACCGCCCAGGAGATCGTCAGGGCTCTCCCCGTACCCCTGGTCGACCCGACCGACGTCGGTGCGCCTGTGCTGTCGGCCAGCGTGGTGAGCCAGCCCGTACAGACCCTCGACCAGCTGCGCGCGGCCAGGCACGGGGCGCTGGACTCCGAAGGCATCGACCTGTCGGACTCGGTCGAACTGCCGCTGATGGAAGTGCGCGCGCTGCTCGACCTCGGCGACGTGGCCAAGGCCACGCGCAAGCTCGACGACCTCACCGAGCGGGTGGGCTGGCCATGGCGGCTCGTCTGGTTCAAGGCCGTGTCCGAGCTGCTGACCGCCGGTTACGACTCGGCGACAAAGCATTTCACCGAGGTGCTCGACACCATGCCGGGCGAGCTGGCACCCAAACTGGCCTTGGCCGCCACCGCCGAGTTGGCGGGCACCCCCGACGCGGGCAAGTTCTACAACACGGTGTGGTCCACTGACAACGGGGTGATCTCGGCGGGGTTCGGCCTGGCCCGCGCGCAGTCGGCCGCCGGTGAGCGCGACGCCGCGGTGAAGACCCTCGACAAGGTGCCCGCGATGTCCCGGCACTTCACGACGGCGCGGTTGACCAGTGCGGTCACTTTGCTGTCCGGTCGGTCGTCGAGTGAGATCACCGAACAACAGATCCGCGACGCCGCACGGCGCGTCGAGGCGCTGCCGGACACCGAGCCGCGAGTGTTGCAGATCCGTGCGCTGGTGCTGGGCACCGCGATGGACTGGCTGGCCGACAACACCGCCAGCACCAATCACATCCTCGGGTTCCCGTTCACCGAGCACGGATTGCAGTTGGGGGTGGAGGCCTCACTACGCGCCCTCGCGCGGGTGGCGCCGACCCAGGCGCACCGCTACGCGCTTGTGGATCTGGCCAACAGCGTCCGTCCGACCAGCACGTTCTGACGGTCAGGCGACGCTGGCGTGGCCGCCGATCTCGTCGCTTAGCGGGGCGATGGCTTCGAGAATCTGACCGGCCGTCTCCGCAGGCACCCCCGCAGCGGCCAGGCTCGCGGCCAGATGCCCCGCGACGAGGTTGAAATGGTGGACGGTGATTCCGCGGCCCTGGTGAACCTGGCGCATCGGCGCGCCGGTGTAGGGCTCGGGCCCGCCCAGCGCGGCGGCGAAGAACTCGACCTGTCGCCCCTTGAGCCGCGCCATGTTTGTTCCGGTGAAGAAACCGGCCAGCTGGTCATCGGCCAGCACGCGGATGTAGAAGTCCTCGACGACGCCTTCGAGGACCTCGTGGCCGCCGATCTGCTCGTAGATACTCGGCATGTGTGCTCCTTCGTCGCACCGGATGGGCACATTCCAGCCGACGGCGGTTGCATGCGGATTTCGACGCGTTGCCAGCGGGGCAAATTCCATCTCACCACCGTGACCCCGGCGGGAGTGAGAACTACGGATTCAGTCGCGCTTACAGCAAATCGCGAAGCGCGAGGCGCCGACGTTACGGGGTTTGCCCATGTCGTAACACTCAATGGTCATGCCGCGGATTTCGTAGTAATCTGCATCACAGGTTGAGGTCACAGCCGAAATGCAGAGGTCATTGGAGACCAACTCTCGGCTGAGCATCTGCCAGCCATTGCTGACGGCCTCTGCGGCTTCAATTGCATCTCGACAACAGGAGTGCACCGTGTCCGCTGTAGGAACCTGCCGGGTGTTCCGTCCCGACCCTCGGTCCTTCGATCAGTGCGAACACCACCATCGCGCCAGCTTCACCGCGTCCCACCGGCATGGTTCGACGGTCCTCGTGACGGTCGAAGGGGAGATCGATGCGACCAACAGCCGGGCACTGGCCACCTACGTCGAAGGTCAGGTCGCGGGCACTCGGCGTCTGGTGATCGATCTGCGGCTCGTCGACTTCTTCGGCACCGCCGGCTTCGCCGCGCTGCACTACATCAACGTGATCTGCTCGCGGAACGGCATCGACTGGCAGGTGCGCTGTGGCAGGCAGGTCCGTCGGCTGCTGGCCATCTGCGACTCCGCCCAGGAACTCCCGCTCGAGAAGCCGCGCTCAGTGCTCGATGAGGTTCGTGCAAGCGCGGGCGATCGCCAGCTCCTCATCAGTGGGAACAACTAGCACCGTCGTCGGAGACCGGTCGGCCGATATCCGCCGGGCCTTCTTGTCGGGGCCGGTGTTCAGCACCTCGTCGAGTTCTATGCCCAACGGCGCCATGCCACTCAACGCGTCACGCCGCACCGCCGCGTCGTTCTCCCCCACTCCGGCAGTGAAGGTGATGACGTCCGCGCCGCCCAGCAGCGCAAGATAGGCACCGATGTACTTGCGCAGTCGGTGGATGTAGACGTCGTACGCCAGTTGCGCCGAAGCGTCTCCGGATTCGATGCGCTGATGCAGCATCCGGAAGTCGACCTCGCCGCCGAGCCCACGCACCCCGGAGCGACGGTTGAGCATCTCCTCGATGTCCTCGACTGTCATCTTCGCCGTGCGCCACAGATAGAACATCAGACCGGGATCGATGTCGCCGGAACGGGTTCCCATCACCAGCCCCTCCATCGGCGTCAGCCCCATCGAGGTGTCCACCGGTCTTCCCCCGACGATGGCGGAGGCCGATGCGCCGTTGCCCAGGTGCAGCACGATCTGGCGCACCGAATCCAGCGGGACGCCCAGGAAAGCCGCGGCCTGCTCGCTGACGTACTGATGCGAGGTGCCGTGGAAGCCGTAACGACGGATGTGCCACTGCTCGGCGATGTCGCGGTCTATCGCGTACGTCGCCGCGGCGGCCGGCAGGTCGTGGAAGAAGGCGGTGTCGAACACTGCGACATGCGGTAGATCGGGCAGCGCCTTGCGCGCCTCCTTGATCCCCAGCAGCGCGGGCGGATTGTGCAGCGGGGCAAGAGGAGACAGCTCGTCGATCCTGGCGACCAGGGCGTCGTCGACCAGCGTCGGCTCGTACAGATCCGGGCCGCCGTGGACCACACGGTGCCCGACGGCGACGAGATCGAGGGCGTCGGGGCCCCGGCCCGCCTCGGCCATCTGGCCGAACGCAGTCTGCAGCGCCTCGGCGTGGTCGCGTACCTCCCCCTCCCCGATGCGCTCGACGATGCCGTCGACCACCATCGTCTCCGAATCCGGTTCGATGACGGCGTATTTGAGCGACGACGACCCCGAGTTGAGAACCAGAACGCTGCGAGCCATCAGAGCGTCTGCGCCTGGATCGCGGTGATCGCCACGGTGTTGACGATGTCCTCCACCAACGCCCCGCGTGAGAGGTCGTTGACCGGCTTCTTCAGACCTTGCAGCACCGGTCCGATCGCGATGGCGCCTGCGCTGCGCTGGACCGCCTTGTACGTGTTGTTCCCGGTGTTGAGGTCGGGGAAGATCAGGACTGTCGCCCGGCCGGCCACCTTCGAGTCGGGCATCTTGGACTTGGCCACGGAGGCGTCGACGGCGGCGTCGTATTGAATGGGACCGTCGACCAGCAGGTCCGGCTCCCGCTGGATGACCAATTCGGTTGCTTCTCGCACCTTTTCGACGTCCGCGCCGGATCCGCTGGTGCCTGTCGAATATGACAGCATCGCGACTCGTGGCTCGATGTCGAAGCTGGCCGCCGTGCGCGCCGACGAGATCGCGATGTCGGCCAGCTGTTCGGCGGTCGGATCCGGCACGATCGCGCAGTCCCCGTACGCCAGCACTCGATCGGCGAGGCACATCAGGAAGATGCTGGAGACCGTCGACACGTCGGGCAGCGTCCTGATGATCTCGAAGGCCGGCCGCACCGTATGGGCGGTGGTGTGCCGAGCACCGGAGACCATGCCGTCGACGATCTCGTTGTGCACCAGCATGGTGCCGAAATAGGAGACGTCATGGATGATTTCGCGCGCCTGCTCCACCGTGACCCCCTTGTGCTTGCGCATCTCGGCATACTGCTCGGCGAACTTGTCGCACAGGTCGCTGGTCTGCGGGTCGAGAACGACGGCGTCAGAGAGATCGATACCCAATTCCGCTGCGCGCGCCCGTATCTGAGATTCTTCGCCCAGGATTGTCAGCTCGGCGACGCCGCGGTGCAGCAGTCGACCGGCCGCGGTCAGGATGCGGTCGTCGTCGCCCTCCGGCAACACGATGTGCTTACGGTCCGACCGCGCCCACTCCAACAGCTTGTAGGTGAACATCTGGGGGGTGACCACCTGCGGAATCGGGATGGCCAACTGGTCCAGCATGTCCGCGATGTCGACGTGGGTTTCCATCAACGCGATGGCAGTGTCGATCTTGCGCATGGAGGTCGCCGTCACCCTGCCGCGGGCGGAGGCCACCCGACTTGCCGTCTCGAACGTCCGGAATTCGGTGGCGATGATCGGCAGCCGTAGCCCCAGCCCCGACACGAGGGCAGAGATCGAGGGATGTAGTTGCAGCCCGCCATTGAGGATGATGCAGGACAACGACGGGAAGCCTTCGGCGGCATGGGCACTGGCGAGCGCGAGCACGACGTCGGATCGGTCGCCGGCCGCGATCACGGCCACGCCCTCACTGAGCCGCTCCAGGACGCGTTCGGCCGTCATCCCGGCGACCATCAGATCCATCGCCTCACGCGAAAGCAGCGCCGGATCGCCACTGATCAATTCGCCCTCGACGGCCTGCTGCAGTTCGGCGACCGACGCGGCGACCAGCAGCGGCTCCTCCGGCAGCGCGTAACACTTGGGCTCGAAGTCCTTCAACGCGTCGAGCACCGCGGTCAGTTGCGCGGGGTCACAGCGGTTGGCGACGACTGCTGCGGTGTGCGCATGCTGGGCGGCGATCTCGTCGAGGCAGATATCGACTATGTTCGCGACGTCCTCGGGACGCCGATCCTTGGCCTTGACCGCCAGCACGACCGGAGCGCCGAGGTTGGCCGCGATGCGTGCGTTGGTCGACAACTCGCTGGGCGTGGCGACGTCGGTGTAGTCGCTGCCGACGATCAGGACCGCGTCGCACTGGTCGGCCACCCGGTGGTAGCGGTCGACGATCTCGGCCAGTGCGCCGTCGGGGTCGTCGTGCAGTTGCTCGTAGCCGACGCCCACGCAATCGTCGTAGGCCAGAGCCGCCGTGGTGTGGTCCAACAGCATTTCGAGGATGTAGTCACTGTCCTCACCGAGCCGGGTGATCGGGCGGAAGACACCGACCTTGGCCACCGTGGCGGTCAACCGGTGCAGGATGCCGAGCGCGATCGTGGATTTACCGGTGTCGCCTTCCGGGGATGCGACGTAGACGGCGTAAGCGGGGTCGCGCGAAGACACGGATGTCAGCCTAGGACAACTACGAACCTTCAACACGTGGGACATCTGGCTTGCTTCGGATAGCCCGCAGCTGTTCGTGATCACCAGCGCGACCGGTGATGACGGGTTCCCGATCCATCGCACGTCGGGACGCCGACCGCCCCGGCTCCGTGAGACGCAACTTTCAGCTCGCGGTCGGGTCCGCGGGAATGTTGACGACGGCCGCGAGTCCGCGGTGGTCGGACCCCGGCACTTCAACGGTGTACGCCGATGAGGCCGCGCAATTGCGCAGCAGCACATGGTCGATCCCGACCACCGGCGGCAGCCACGGCCTGCTCGGGTAGCTGCGGGCCAGGCCCGCGCCGGCTTGTTCGGCCGCGTCCCGGTACCCCGCGTCCAACAGCAGCCGGAAGGGACTCATGTCGTAGGTCGCGTTGAGGTCGCCGGCCACGACAACGGCGCCGGAGCCGGCGCTATGGGCCAACGCCCGCAACGTCTCGGGAAATCGCGCGATGTCGTCGGTGAACCAGCGCAGCGGCTGAACCCAAGGAGCGGCCAGATGAACCGCGAGCGCGGTGACGTCGAATCTCACCCCGGGAACCCGGATCTGAGTGCGCAGCATCGGCATCTGATAGCCGTCGACGGTGCCCGACGCCACGATCGGATGACGACTCCACACCCCGATCCCATGAGCCATCGGGCGCGGGTCGATCACCCGGTGGCCGAAGATCGTGTCGAGCCCGGCACCCGACATGGCCTCTGCCACTTGCGGAGTCATCTCCTGTACGACGAGGACGTCGGCCGTCGATGACGCCAACTCCACCACCGCCCGCGCGTCCGCGCCGCCCATTCCGAGGTTTGCAGTGAGCACCCGTAACGCGACCGCGGGGACACCGGTCTTCTCGGGCCCGAGATAACGAGGGGCGAGCACCGCGAGCATCACCACGCACAGGGTCGCGGCCAGGATCGTCGCCGCCCAGCGCCGCGCCACCGCGAACAGCGCCATCGACGCGACACCCGCTGTGGTCAGGTAGGGCGATGCAGCGGCCAACACCAGCACCATCTCGTTGTCGACCGGCAGATAGCGCGACGCCAGCCCCGCGAACGCCAACGCGAATGCAAGCACGCCGAGAACCGTCGCCGGCACTCGAATCATGGTGTGTGATTACGGTTTCTCGTGAGACCTAGCCGAGACGGCGCAGACGCGGCTCGAGGTCGCGCTGGAACAGTTCGAGGAACCGGCGCTGATCGTGGCCCGGGGCGTGGAACACCAGGTGGTTGAGCCCCCAGTCGACGTAGTCCTTCACCTTCTCGACGGCCTCGTCCGGGTCCGACGCAACGATCCAGCGCTTGGCGACCTGCTCGATGGGCAACTCGTCGGCGGCCTTCTCCATCTCGATCGGGTCGTCGATGGAGTGCTTCTGCTCCGCGGTCAGCGACAGCGGCGCCCAGAACCGGGTGTTCTCCAGCGCCAGCTCCGGATCGGTGTCGTAGGAGATCTTGATCTCGATCATCCGGTCGATCTCGTCGGCGTTGCGGCCTGCGGCCTCCGCACCCTCCTTCACGGCAGGGATCAGCTTGTCCTTGTACAGTTCCGCCCCCTTTCCGCTGGTGCAGATGAACCCGTCACCCGCGCGGCCGGCGTACTTGGCCACCACCGGCCCGCCGGCGGCGATGTACACCGGGATTCCGCCCTCGGGCACGTCGTAGATGGAGGCGCCCTTCGTGTGGTAGTACTCGCCGCCGAAGTCGACCCGATCGCCCAGCCACAGCTCGCGCATCAGCTTGACCGACTCCCGCAGCCGCGCGAAGCGCTCCTTGAACTCCGGCCAGTCGCCCTCGTACCCGGTGGCGATCTCGTTGAGCGCCTCACCGGTGCCCACTCCGAGAAAGATCCGGTTCGGGTACAGACACCCCATCGTCGCGAACGCCTGCGCGATCACCGCGGGGTTGTATCGGAACGTCGGCGTCAACACCGACGTCCCGAGGATGAGGTTCTTGGTCCGCTCACCGACCGCCGTCATCCACGCCAGCGAGAACGGCGCATGGCCGCCCTCATGGCGCCACGGCTGGAAGTGGTCACTGACCGTCGCGCTGTCCATCCCGTGCTCTTCGGCCGCCACGGCCAGCTCGACCAGTTCCCGCGGCGCGAACTGTTCCGCCGACGCCTTGTATCCGAGTTTGAGTTCAGCCACGGGTTCGTTTCTACTCCCTTGCATAGACTCGCGGCATGGCAGCAGGCTTGAGCGCCATCACCGACACCGTCCATTTCGCCTACACGGACCTCGTCAACTGGACGCTCGTGACCGACGAGACGGGCGTGATGCTGATCGACACCGGCTTCCCCGGCAACCGCGACGACGTTCTGCAGTCGCTGCGTGAGCTCGGCTTCGGCGTCGACGATCTGCGCGCAATCCTGTTGACCCACGCGCACATTGACCATTTCGGCTCCGCGATCTGGTTCGCGAAGACACACGGCACCCCGGTCTATTGCCACGCGGCCGAGGTCGGTCACGCCAAACGGGAGTACCTCGAACAGGCCTCCCCGGTCGACATCGCCAAGCACATCTGGCGCCCCCGCTATCTCACGTGGTCGGTGGCGATCACCCGCAAGGGCGGCATGCTGCGCGACGGCATTTCCACCGCGCAGGCCCTGACCGAGGACGTTGCGGCGAAGCTTCCGGGCACGCCGATAGCGATCCCGACGCCCGGACACACCGGTGGGCACTGCTCGTTTCTCGTCGACGGCGTCCTGGTGAGCGGCGACGCGCTGGTCACCGGGCACCCGCTCTCGACGCGCGGCGGCCCGCAGCTTCTGCCCGGATTGTTCAACCACGACCAGGACGGTTGCGTGCGTAGCCTGTCCGCCCTCGGTCTGCTCGACACCGAGGTGCTGCTGCCCGGGCACGGCCCGGTGTGGCGCGGGTCGATTCGCGACGCGGCCGAAGCGGCGGCTCGCGCTTAGACCAGTTTCTGGTACCCGAGCAGGAACACCGCGGTCAGGCACAGCCCGCAGGCGATCACGATGGTCGGCATCAGGATCATGGCGTCGAGTTCGTCGTCATCGAGCACATCGCTCTCGAACCGTCCGAACAGCAGGCGGGCCAGGCCCGTCCGGCGGAAGGTGTGCACCATGATCCGGACGGCCCTCGTCTCGCGGCGACGCCCGATGAACACCCGCGACGCCACTCCGAACAGGAACGTCAGCAGACCGCCCAGCACCAGCAGCCAGCCGATCATCGTTTGCGACAACGCCACCATCACCCCCGGCGCCGCGGAAGTCCGTTCCGGGCCGGCACCGCAGCCCAGCCTATAGGCCGCTTTGCAGACCTGACCGGTCTCAGAGCGGGCGGCCGGCTCATCGCAGCGCCTTCGCGAACGCCACCGGGAACACATCGCCCTCGGCGGGCAGCGGCTCCAGCCGCTGGTACCCGGCGGAGGCATACAGCGCCTCCGCTTCGGGTTGGCGGTCACCGGTGGTCAGGTAGACCCGCCGATAACCGCGCCTGACGATTCGGGCCTCGAGTTCGCCGAGCAACGCCTTCGCCAGGCCCTGTCGACGGTGTCGGCTGTCGGTCCAGATCCGCTTCAGTTCGGCGGTGGTGTGGTCGAACCGGCAGAAGGCACCGCCGGTGACGGGCCGGTCGCCGAGCAGCCCGACCACCAGGTCTCCGTCGGGTGGGGCGAACGCGTCGGCCGGATGTCCCCGCAGCCACCTGCTCACAGCGTCCTCAGGCGAGCCGTAGCGCTGCGAGTACTCGACCGCCAACTCGGCCAGCAACGGCTCAGCCAAGGGGTCGTCCTGGCGAACGGCGACGAACGTGAGCTGGGTCGACACGGGTTTCACCTCACTGTCCAACGCGAACCGGGCCCGTCCATTCCTGTACCTCGCGAGGGCTCGGCCCGATCCGAGAATGACCACTTCCCCAACCAAACTTGACACGTGTAAAGTTTGGCCGCATGGACAACATCAGGGGCAAGACCATCGCGATCACCGGTGCCGCCCGCGGGATCGGCTTTGCGACCGCCAAGGCGCTGCTGGCGCGCGGCGCCCGCGTGGTGATCGGCGACCGCGACGTGGCACTGCAGGAATCGGCCGTCGCCCAGTTGGGCAACCTGGGGCAGGCGTCAGGCTATCCGCTCGACGTCACCGACCGGGAGTCGTTCGCGTCGTTCCTCGACAAGGCCCGCACCGAGGGCGGCGGTCGCATCGACGTGTTGATCAACAACGCCGGTGTCATGCCCATCGGGCCGTTCGTCGACGAGACCGAGCAGTCGATCCGGTCGACCCTTGAGGTCAACCTCTACGGCGTGATCACGGGCTGTCAGCTGGTGCTGCCGGACATGATCGCGCGGCGCAGCGGACACATCATCAACATCGCCTCGCTGTCGGGGCTGATCCCGGTGCCGGGCCAGGTCGTATATGTGGGCGCGAAGTTCGGTGTGGTCGGGTTGACGGCCGCGCTGGCCGACGAGGTCGCAGCGCACAACGTCGACGTGTCGGTGATCATGCCGCCGTTCACCAATACCGAGCTGATCTCGGGCACCAAGAGCGGCGGGGCGATCAAACCGGTCGAGCCCGAGGACATCGCCGCGGCGATCGTCAAAACCCTCGACAAGCCGAAAACCCATGTCTCCGTGCCGACTCCGCTGCGCTTCACCGCCCAGGCCGCGCAGATGCTCGGCCCGCGCGGGCGTCGTTGGCTCAACAACAAGCTGGGACTGGACCGGGTGTTCCTCGATTTCGACACGACCGCCCGCAAGAAGTACGAGGACCGGGCGCGCACCGCGCAGGGCGTCGTCGAGGACTGACCGGCGCTAGACCGGGAACGTCGGTGCGGGATCGCCCAACCGGTAGGCCTCGACGACGTCAAGCGACTCGAACAACTCGTCGAAGTTGAACTGGTAGTCGTCGGCCGTGCCCACGAACACCACGTGCGCGACGTCGGCGGCGTCGTCAGCGGTCAGCACCACGGTCGTCACCGACACCAGATCTTCGTCAGCCACCTCGGCCTGTGAGGGAGGGTAGAACCACAGCGCGGACTCCTCGTCGGAGAGATCGTCGTCGAACACCCAGCCGCGCTCGGTGATTCGCTCGTCGAAGGCCTCGAGCACCGCCGCCGTCGCGGTCTGTTCGGTCAGCGCGTCCATCACCGTGTCGGGTATCCAACGCTCGTTGCGGGCCGCCTGCCGCTTGCGCCGGCGGGCCTTCTTTGCGTCGCTGCGCTTGGACACTCAGCTCAACGCCTGATCGAGATCGTTGAGCAGGTCGTCGGTTCCCTCCAGGCCCACCGAGATCCGCACGACACCGTCACCCAACCCGATCGCGGCGCGGCCCTCCGGCCCCATCGCGCGGTGGGTGGTGGTCGCCGGGTGGGTGACCAACGACTTGGCATCGCCGAGGTTGTTCGAGATGTCGACGATGCGCAGCTTGTCGAGCGCCGCGAACGCGCGCTCCTTGCTGCCGCCGGCAACCTCGAACGTGACAACCGTTCCGCCGCCGGTCATCTGGCGCTTGGCCAGGTCGTACTGCGGGTGTGACTCGAGGAACGGATAGCGCACCCAGCTCACCGCGGAGTGTTCCTCCAGGAACTCCGCAACTCGCTGCGCCGACGTGTTCTGGTAGTCCACCCGCACCGCGAGCGTCTCCAGTCCTTTGAGTAGTGTCCACGCGTTGAACGGGCTCAGCGCGGGCCCGGTGTGGCGCATCAACTTCTGCACCGGCTCGTCGATGTACTGCTTGTCGCCGAGGATCGCACCGCCGAGCACACGCCCCTGCCCATCGAGGTGCTTGGTTCCCGAGTAGACGACGACGTCGGCCCCCAGCGGGAAACCCTGCTGCAGGATCGGCGTCGCGAACACGTTGTCCAGCACCACCTTTGCACCCGCGGCATGAGCGAGCTCAGAAACCGCGGCGATGTCCACCAGCGACTGCATCGGATTGGACGGGGTCTCGAAGAACACCGCCTGTGTGGGAACCGAGAGGGCCTGCTCCCACTGCGACAGGTCGTCCCCGTCGACGAACACCGTCTCCACACCCCACCGCGGGAGGATCTCGTTGCACACCACGAAGCAGGAGCCGAACAGGCTGCGCGCGGCGACCAGCCGGTCACCGGCGCCCAGCAACGCCCCGAGCGACGTGAACACCGCCGCCATTCCCGTCGCGGTCGCGAAGCACGCGGGCGCGCCCTCGATCAGGCGCAGTCGCTCCTCGAACATCGAGATGGTCGGATTGCCGTAGCGCGAGTACACATATCGGTCGATCTCTCCGGTGAACGCCTTCTCGGCGTCAGCGGCCGAGGCATACACATAGCCCGAGGTGAGGAACAGCCCCTCGGCGGTCTCTTCGAATTCCGAGCGCAACAGCCCGCCGCGCACACCGATGGTCGCCTGGCTGACTCCCTCCGGCAGCTCGGCGGGTATGCGGACCGACGGGACGGTGTCGTCGGGCTCCGGCGTCATGACTGTTTCCAGGGAAGTCCGACAGCCTTCCATCCGGTGCCGCCGCGGTGCCCGTTCTCGTCGAGGTGGCCCTCGAAGCCGTCGAGCACGTTGTACGACGGCCCGATCCCGGCCTCGGTGGCGGCCTCGGCTGCGCCGATCGATCGGTTGCCGGAGCGACACAGAAACACCACCGGCCCTGCGTCGACACCGGCGCCAGTGATCTCGCGCCGGAGATCGGAGACGAACGCGTCGTTGTGCGTGCCGTCGGCGTGGTTCCACTCGATGAACACGACCTCGCGCTGCAGCGACGACAGGTCCGGTACGCCGACGAAGCGCCACTCGGCGTCGGTGCGGCAATCCACCAGCACCGCGTTGGGGGTGCCGGTCAGCAGCTTCCAAGCCTCTTCGGGCGTGATGTCTCCGGCGTAACTCACGGTCGTTGAGTGTCCCACAGCTACCTGGGACCGGGGGAACAGACCTTCCAGGCGTCGCCGCCGCGGACGAACGACATCTCGACGATCTTCTTGTCGTCGGGCGCCTTGTCGAAATGGTAGGTCACCTTGGCGGTGGCGCGGTCCCCGGTGACCGCGACCTCGGTGACGTCATCGACGAACCGCTCACCGCGCTGAGCGACGGAATCCCGTTGCGCGGCAAGCACTTGCGCTTCGGTGCCGGCCTGCTCCGGGCAGGTGTAGCCGCGGTAGTCGGAGTAGTTCTGCCGTTGCAGTGCGTCGTTCTGCCCGACCGCGGCACGGGCCACCTGCTGGTCGGCGGGCTCCTGCTCGCCGCTGAACAGGTTCAGCAGCCCGATTACGATCACGACGAGCACAAAGATTGTGAGCCCGATCAGAAACGGCGCCGCGGTGGGCCGGTCGCGGGGCGTGGATTCGGATTCGGCCACCGCTACCAGAGCCTGCGCAGCGCGGCGGTGACGCGTCGGGCGCGGTCACGGGCGACGATCGGATCGGGCGCGGTCGCCATTGCCACCGCGAGCCGGCGCCTGTCCTCGGTCTCGTCGGGGCGGTTGAATAAGGCGACGTCGCTCTCGGCCACGGCGAGCGCCTCGGCGAGCACCGCATGCGGGTCCTGACCGCTCGCGGGCTGCGCCTCCGCGCCGGCGTAGACGATCTCCGCGGCGGCGGGCGAGATCATGATCGTGTCGACTGGGAGGCCCAGGATCGCGCGAGCGTGCAGGTCGAACTGCGAAAGCCGCTGCGAGCGCAGCGTGACCAGGCCACTGTCGTGCGGGCGCGGACGCACGTTGTCGAAGTACACCTCGTCTCCGCGCACCAACAGTTCGACACCGAACACGCCGCGCCCGCCCAGCGAGTTCACGATGCGCGCGGCAATCGATTTCGCGGCATCCAGCGCGGCCGGCGCCAACCGCTGCGGCTGCCACGACTCGAGCGCGTCGCCGTCGGCCTGGCGGTGCCCGATGGGCTCACAGAAGTGCACCGCGGGTCCCGTCGGCCCGATTGTGCGGATTGTCAGCAGGGTGACCTCGAAATCGATCTCGACCACTGACTCGACCATCACGCGGTTGTGCGGGATCCGGCCGGCGGCGACCGCGCGGTGCCACGCGGGTTCGACGTCCTCGACGCGCACCAGGACCGACTCGCCCTCACCCGCGGCCGAAGCGATCGGCTTGACCACCAACGGGAAACCGGCGTGCTGAACGACCGCACTGAGTTCCTCGGGCGATCCGGCGAACCAGAACGGTGCGGTGGGCAGGCCCAGCTCGTCGGCTGCCAACCGGCGCAGGCCCTCCCGATCCAGGGACAGCCGGGTGCTGCGCGGGGTCGGGAGCACCTCGGCGACACCGCGCTCGGCGACGGCGAGGTGCGCGTCGGCGGCGACGACACCGCCCTCGGCCACCACATAGCGCGGATTCTCCTTCTCGATGAGCGCGGTCAACTCCTCGGCGTCGTTCATCTTCGCGACGACCGGGCGATCGGCGACGCCGTGCGCCGGGGCGTCGGCGTAGCGGTCGACCGCGATCACCTCGGCGCCCAGCCGCTGGAACGCCAGCGCCAGCTCCCGGCTCAGTTCGCCCGAGCCGAGCAGCATCACCGATGAGGCGCCGGGCGTGCCGGCAACCGGTTCGGGGTCGGTCACCGGATCGGCGGGCTCGACCGCTGTCTGCGGGGTATCAGTCATCGGGGCTCAAGCCTGCCAGACACCGTCGCGCACCGGCCACCGCCGTCGAACAGGCGTGCTCAATTCGGGATGGCGGACCGTTCCAGCTGACCGCGGAACTGCCGCATGGCGTCGATGAGTGCGGTGAACGTGCGGTGGGCGGCGGCCAGCTCGTCATCCGACAAATCCGCCAGCGCGGTGCGGGTTTGTTCACCGAGCGGGGTGAAAAACCCTCGGGCGACGTCCACTCCGTGATCCGCCACACGCAGGATGACCTTCCGGCGGTCCCTCGGATCGGACTCTCGACGGAAGTGCCCGGAGGCGATCATCCGCTCGACCAGGTAGGTGATCGCTGCGGCCGACATGCCCATCCGCTTGCGCAGTTCCCCCGCCGTCAGCGGCACACCCTCGGTCTCGGCGACCATCACATGCAGTAATGCCCGAAAGTCGTTGGCCGCGACATCATGTCGGCTTGCGAACAGCCTGCCGATCTCGTCGGATTCGGCGTTCATGGCGCGCATGTCGGCGGCGATCGTCGCCTCCAGCGCGCCGCGGTCCTTTGACACGCCGAAAGCATAGGCCGACCCGGCGGGAGTGGTTTGATTGTTAGTTAAGTTTTTGAAATATTCGTAGGCATGTCCCGGCGCATCTCCTGGATACTCGCGGTACTCGTGGTGCTCGTTTCCGGCGCCCTGATGGGCCTCGTCGGCAGCGACGATTCGAGCTCACAGTCACCGGTGCCCGTACCCGACTCCGCCGAGTCCGCGCGCGTCGACGCGCTGCGCGCCCAGTTCCCCGGCGGCGACCGCGTGCCCGCGATCGTCGTGATCACCCGCACCGACGGTGCCCCGCTGAGCCCGGCCGACGTCGGTGCGGTCAAGCAGAAGTGGCCCGCGGCCCAGATTTCCGAGGATGGCGCGGCCGGCCTGGCCGTAGTGCCGATGGACGCCGAGCTGTCGGGGTTCGACCTCACCGACGCGGTCGAAAACGTGCGCGCGGAGGCCTCCGAGGGGTTGCCCGCCGACCTGCGCAGCGAAGTCACCGGCGGCCCGGCGTTCGGCGCCGACATCGCGAACTCGTTCTCCGGCGCCAATTTCACGCTGCTCGCGGTGACCGCCACGGTTGTCGCACTGCTGCTGATCATCACCTACCGCTCTCCCGTGCTGTGGCTGGTGCCGCTGGCGGTGATCGGATTCGCCGACCGGGTGGCCGCCGTACTCGGCACCGCGGTAGCCCAGGCGGTCGGTATGAGCCCGGACGGTTCGACCTCGGGCATCACGAGCGTGCTCGTGTTCGGCGCGGGTACCAACTACGCGCTGCTGCTCATCTCCCGGTACCGGGAAGAGTTGGGCCGCACCGAGAACCATCACGACGCGCTGGACACTGCTGTGCGACGGGCAGGTCCGGCGATCATTGCCAGCAACGCGACGGTGGTGCTGGCGCTGCTCACGCTGGTGTTCGCGTCGTCTCCGAGCGTTCGCAGCCTGGGTGTTCAAGCAGCAGCGGGCCTCATCGTGGCCGCGGTGTTCGTGCTGCTGGTCCTGCCACCGCTGCTCGGTCTGTTCGGCAAGCGGTTGTTCTGGCCGTTCATCCCCAAGATCGGCGACCGGGTGCTCACCGACAGCGGTATCTGGCACCGCATCGCCGAGGCGGTGGCCCGCAGGCCCGGTGCCGTCGCGACAATCTCGATCGGGGGTCTGGCGGTCCTGTGCATCGGGTTGGTCGGCACCCCGATCGGGTTGTCGCAGACCGAACAGTTCCGGGTGCAGGCCGAGTCGGTCTATGGATACGAGCGGTTGGCCGACCACTTCCCGAGCGGTCTGACCGATCCCACCCGTGTCATCGCGTCCACCGAGCGCGCCGCCGACGTGCAGCGCGTGATCACCGAGACAGCCGGCGTGGTGTCGGCCAACCCCGCGGGCCAAACGCCCGACGGTCTGACGCAGTGGTCGGTCGTCATCGACGCCGACCCCGCCTCGGACGAGGCCTTCGAAACCGTTGATGCGCTGCGCGATTCGGTGCGGACCGCCGATCCGGAGGCGTTGGTCGGCGGTTCGGACGCCACCGCCCGCGACGCCAGCGCCGCCGCGTCCCGCGACCGGGCGGTCGTGGTACCGGCCATCCTCGTCGTGGTGCTCGCGGTGCTGTACGTATTGCTGCGCGCCGCACTGGCACCGCTGATCCTGGTGGCGGTCACGGTGTTGAGCGCGTTGGCAGCGCTGGGCCTCGGCGGCTGGGCCAGCGTGCACGTGTTCGGCTTCCCCGCGCTCGACAACACCACACCGCTGTTCGCATTCCTGTTCCTGGTGGCGCTCGGGGTGGACTACACGATCTTCCTGGTCACCCGCGCGCGTGAGGAGACTCCCGAGCACGGCACGCGCGGCGGGATCGTGCGCGCAGTCTCCGCGACCGGAGCGGTGATCACCAGCGCGGGCATCGTGTTGGCCGCGGTGTTCTGCGTGCTCGGCGTGCTGCCGTTGATCGTGCTCACGCAGATCGGCATCATCGTCGGCCTTGGCATCCTGCTCGACACCTTCATCGTGCGCACGGTGATCATCCCTGCCCTGTTCACGCTGATCGGACCGCGCATCTGGTGGCCCGCGCTCAAGGGGCAGGACGCCGAAAGGGACGCTTCGGTCGATTCGCGCGGGTGAAAGCGACCATATCGTCGGTCTCGGCGACACCGCGTTTCGCGGGTAGCGTCGGGTCATGACGCAAGCACCGGAGCTGCCGCCTCTGCATATGCGTCGCGACGCCTTCGATCCGACCCCTGCGCTGGCCGAGATCCGCGACACCGCCGGTGTCCGCACGGTGGTCAACGCCTTCGGTATGACGGTGTACCTGGTCACCCGGCACGACGACGTCAAGATGGTGCTGTCCGACCACGAAAGGTTCTCCAACGGCCGCCCTCCGGGATTCGTCGTCCCCGGCGCTCCGGCGCTGTCGGACGAAGAGCTCGCCAGCGCCAGGGCCGGCAACCTGCTCGGTCTGGACCCGCCCGAGCATCAGCGGCTGCGCCGCATGCTCACCCCGGAGTTCACGATCCGGCGGATCAAACGGCTCGAGCCTCGCATCGTCGAGATCGTCCAAACGCACCTGGACCTGATGGAAACCGCCGGAGCCCCGGCCGATCTCGTCGAACACTTCGCGCTGCCGATCCCGTCGCTGGTCATCTGCGAACTGCTCGGGGTGCCCTACGAGGACCGGGACGACTTTCAGCACCGCAGCGCACGCCAGCTCGACTTGTCGCTGCCGTTCACCGAGCGCCTCGAGTTGCAGCGGGCCGGGCGGGCCTACATGCGGTCGCTGGTCGAACGCGCACGGCGACAGCCCGGGGACGACATCCTCGGCATGTTGGTTCGCGAACACGGCGACGAGCTCACCGACGACGAACTGGTCGGCATCGCCGGGCTGCTGCTGCTCGCCGGCCACGAGACCACCTCCAACATGCTCGGTCTTGGCACGCTGGCCCTGTTGCGCCATCCCGAACAACTCGCCGTCGTCCGCGACGATCCCGACGCCGTCGGGCCCGCAGTCGAGGAGCTGCTGCGCTGGTTGTCCATCGTGCACACCGCGATACCGCGCATCACCACCACCGACGTCGAGATCGCGGATGTCGCGATCCCGGCCGGGCAGCTGGTGTTCGCGTCGCTACCGTCGGGCAACCGCGATCCCGACTTCATCAACGCCCCGGATGTGCTAGACATCGGCCGCGGCGCCGCCGGACATCTCGCCTTCGGTCACGGCGTGCACCACTGCCTCGGGGCGCCGCTGGCCCGCATGGAGATGCGGATCGCGTTTCCCGCTCTGCTGCAACGTTTTCCGGCACTGCGGCTGGCCGAGGACTTCGCCGATGTGCAGTTCCGGTCGTTCCACTTCATCTACGGTCTCAAATCGCTGTCAGTGGATTGGAGGTGACGGATGTGAAGGTGCACGCCGACCGCGACGTCTGCATCCAGGCGGGCAACTGCGTGATGTCAGCCGACGCGGTTTTCGACCAGGACGACGACGGCATCGTCGTGGTGCTGGTCGATGAGGTGCCCGACGATGAGCTCGACCACGCCCGCGAAGCCGTGAAACTCTGTCCGGCACAGGCTTTACGACTCGTCGATTAGCCGGGGTCGGGTCGGTGCGCGAGGAGTTGCACACTGACCACCAGCACCCACGCCGGGAAGATCAGCACCGACCACATGCTGAGGTCGGCGGCCAGTAGCACCGCCACCGCCACGACGTAGGTGGCGATGCTCAACCAACGCGGCATCAGCCGCGTCCTCAGCCAGATCGTGGCCAACGAGATCATGAACACCGCCGCCATGCGCAGCGCGTAGGTCTTCGAGATCGTCATCAGCGTCATCTGTCCGAACGCGGCGACGCCGGGATACGCTGCCGCGCCGCCGCGTTCGAGACCCACGCCCAAGGCCACGGCGACGAACATCATCGCCAAGAACAGCAGGCCGCTTCCGAGGAATACGGTCGCGAAGAACTTGTCCTCGTAGCGGCCCATGCCGTCCCGCAGGACGCCCATGAACCAGAGAAACGCGATCCCCGCGAACGGCATCAGGATCGCCGCGATCCGCATGTTGACGCTGTGCTCGGCCACCCACTGCGAACCCGGCTCCCCGCCCTCGGGGAGGGCAATGCGGATCAGCACCAGCGCCGCCGCGAACAGCAGCGCGAACGCGACACCGGCCAGGGCGGCCGAGCGAGGGGCGGTCAGGCTTCGAGGCCGCGGACCGGTTCGGTCGGTTGTCACGCCATCGGCCTCACGGCTGACCGGCGAGCAGCTGGATCATCAACCCGTTCGCCTCCGCGAGCAGGTTGTCGTCGGGGTCGCGCAGCTCGGCGTTGACGAACGCCTTGCGTCCCTGGGCTTCCCGCAGCCAGCCGCGGGCCGACAGCTCGGTGTCGATCGGGGTCACCTTGCGGTAGTCGACGTGCAGGAAGCCGGTGCGGCTGATCGGCCGGCCGACGGCGTGGATCACCATGCCGAACACCGAGTCGAACAGCAACGGCAGCACCCCGCCGTGCACCGCGGAGTTGCCTCCGACGTGATACCGGCTGAACTGGACCTTGAGGGTGACACCGGTCGGGTCGAGCTCCACCTCCCGGTACGGCGGCATCAGCAGGCTGCCCGCGCCCGGCAGCGACGGCACGCGGTTGGCCGGGCCGACACCTTCGGCGGCGTGGAAGGGGTCGAGCAGTGCCACCAAGGCCTCGGCCTGGTCGGCGGCTCGGTCCCAGGTGCCGCTGTCCGGGGCGGCCGACACCGCGAGGTCTTGTGCGCGGCGCATCGCCGCCAGGAAGCGGCCGAATCCCGGCCCGGGTTCGGCCCGTTGATAGTTCGGGAATCCGCCGTGCTTGTCGTAGTCGGGATCTTCGAGGTGCGGATCCGTCATCGCTGTCGGCTCTTCGGGCAAGTGTCCTCCGCAAGCGGGCGGTGCCCCCACATCACGGCTGGGCCAGGATATCGCGACGCACGATCGTCTGGTCTCGGCCGGGGCCCACGCCGATACACGAAACATGCGCTCCGGCAAGCTCTTCGACCCGCAGTACGTAATCGCGCGCCTTGGCGGGCAGGTCGTCGAACTCGCGCGCTCCGGAGATGTCCTCCCACCAACCGGGCAGCTCTTCGTAAATCGGCTCGGCAAGCGCGATCTCGGACTGGGTCATCGGCATGTCGTCCAGACGCCGGCCGTGCACCCGGTACCCGACACACACCGGCACGGTCTCCAGGCTGGACAGCACGTCGAGTTTGGTGAGGAAGTAATCGGTGATGCCGTTGACCCTGGTGGCATATCGGGCGATGACGGCGTCGAACCAACCGCACCTGCGTCGCCGGCCGGTCGTCACGCCGAACTCGCCACCGGTCTTGGACAGGTACTCGCCCTTTTCGTCGAACAGCTCGGTGGGGAACGGACCCGAGCCGACGCGCGTCGTATAAGCCTTGAGGATTCCGAGCACCGTGGTGATCCGGGTGGGCCCGATGCCCGACCCCACCGCGGCGCCACCGGCCGTCGGATTCGACGACGTTACATAGGGATACGTGCCGTGGTCCACGTCGAGCAGGGTGCCCTGGGAGCCCTCGAGCAGCACCGTCTCGCCGTTCTCCAGCGCCGTGTTGAGCAGGTACCGGGTGTCGGCGATGCGGTGCTTGAAACCCTCGGCCTGGTTGAGCAGGCTGTCGACCACCTCGGCGGCGTCGAGCGCCTTGCGGTTGTAGACCTTGACCAGCACCTGGTTCTTGAAGTCCAGTGCGGCCTCGATCTTCTCGGCCAGCAACGCGGGGTCCAGCACGTCGGCCATGCGGATGCCGATCCGGGCGATCTTGTCCTGGTAGCAGGGGCCGATACCGCGGCCGGTGGTGCCGATCTTCTTGCTGCCCGCATACCGCTCGACGACCTTGTCGATCGCGACGTGATACGGCATCAGCAGGTGTGCGTCCGCGGAGATCAGCAGGCGCTCGGTGTCCACGCCGCGGTCGACGAGTCCCTGCAGTTCGGTGAGCAGCACCCCCGGGTCGACCACCACGCCGTTGCCGATGACGTTGGTCACGCCCGGGGTGAGGATGCCCGACGGGATCAGGTGGAGGGCGAAGTTCTCACCGGTCGGCAGGACGACGGTGTGGCCGGCGTTGTTGCCGCCCTGATAGCGCACCACCCACTGGACGCGTCCACCGAGCAGGTCGGTGGCTTTACCTTTGCCCTCATCGCCCCATTGCGCGCCGATGAGCACGATTGCCGGCATGACTTGGACCTCGCAATTCCGGCTACCCTTGCACCCAAAACCTTGTTGCAGCCGGTGAGACACCCTATCCCAGCAACTTGCGAGGAGCCGAACTTGAGCACCGCTGAAGTCGTGGTGTTGCGTTTCGGCCGACGTCGGATACCGACCACGCTGCGCGGCCTCCCGGTTGCCGAAACACCGGATACGCCCTGCCGTCGCCTCGTCGTCGTCGGCTCCGAGGCTGATGTGGCGACGGTGCTGACCCGGCTGCTGCGCACCGATCGGCTCGGTGTCGAGGTGGCGCACGTGCGCAGGCCGTGGCACGCGCGCCGGGCACTGCGCGGCCGCGCCACGCGGGTGCCGCTCATCCGTGACGACCGGGGAACCGCGCTCGTCGGCGCCGCGTTCTGGCTCGGTGAGAGCGGGCTCGAGAAGGGCTCGCGGCCCGCCGAATTGATCGGCGAGGCCGTGGTTGACGACGAGGTGCTCTTCGACGGAGCGGCGACCGGAGTGCGCATCGAACCGATACCGACCATGCCCGGTCTGCGCGCCAGCGTGCTGTCGCGTCACATGCGGCCGCAACGGTGGGTGACGGGACGGGCGGCCCAGCTCGGCACCACCGGCGCAATCGTGGTCCGCGACGGCGTCAAGGCCGCGCGTCCGGTGAAGCGCTCGACGTTCTACCGGCACACCGAAGGCTGGCTGCGGGTGCGCTGACCTCGGGTAGCTTCGACCCGTGAGCGTTCGTCCGCTGCACCGGTCGGTGCGGCCCAGCCCGGTGTTCCTCGCGATCGTGGCGGCCACCGTGGCCGGCGGCGTCCTGGCATGGGTGTGCGCGACGGAGATCTCGCGACCGCTGGCCTATGTCGGGGTGTTCACGTTCGTGATCGCGGGCTGGTTGGTGTCGCTGTGCGTGCACGAGTTCGCGCACGCCTACACCGCATGGCGGTTCGGCGACCGCGACGTCGCGGTGCGCGGCTACCTCACGCTCAACCCGCTCAAGTACTCCAACCCACTGTTGTCGATCGGGCTGCCGGTCGCGATCATCGCGATCGGCGGGATCGGCCTGCCCGGCGGGGCGGTGTATGTCCACACCGCCTGGATGACCCGACGCCAGCGCACACTGGTCAGCCTGGCGGGACCGTCCACCAACCTGGTGTTCGCGGTGCTGCTGCTGGTACTGACGAGCGTGCTCTACGACCCCGCGCACGGCGTCTTCTGGGCCGGCATGGCGTTCCTGGGCTTCCTCCAGGTCACCGCCTTCGTGCTGAACATGCTGCCGGTCCCCGGACTGGACGGATACGGCGCGCTCGAACCGCACCTGAGCCCGCAGACCCAGCGAGCGGTGGCTCCGGCCAAGCAGTGGGGCCTGCTGGTCTTGCTGCTGCTGCTCTTCACCCCGGGACTCAACACGTGGTTCTGGCAGGTGGTGCTGTGGTTCTTCGACTTCACGGGCGTGCCGCGCCCGCTGGTGTGGCTGGGCAGCGATCTGACCCGGTTCTGGTCGGCCTGGTTCTGATCCCGCCGCGATGAGCGCCGGGCGGGCCACCTCCTTGCAACATATGCGCATCTCCGCATATATTGCTGGCATGGGTGCCGGTCACGATCACAGCAGAGGCGACACCCGGGTCAGCCGGATGGCGGTCGCCGCGGCGATCCTGACCGCCTTCTTCGTGATCGAGCTCGTCACGGCGCTGATGATCAACTCGATCGCGCTGTTGGCGGACGCCGGCCACATGCTGACCGATCTGGTCGCGATGTTCATGGGCCTGACCGCGGTGCTGCTGGCCCGCAGGGGCAGTACCTCCCCGGCGCGCACGTACGGCTGGCACCGCGCCGAGGTGTTCACCGCCGTGGCCAACGCGGTACTGCTACTCGGCGTCGCGGCGTTCATCCTCATCGAGGCGATCGAACGGATCGGCGACGCGCCCGAGGTGCCCGGCGTGCCGATGATCGTCGTGGCCCTGGCGGGGCTGGTGGCCAACGCCGTCGTCGTGCTGCTGCTGCGCTCGCACTCCGAGACGAGCCTGGCAGTCAAGGGCGCCTACATGGAGGTCGTCGCCGACACCGTTGGCAGCATCGGTGTGCTGATCGCGGGCATCGTCACGGTCACGACGGGCTGGCCGTACGCCGACGTCGTGGTCGCGGTGTTCGTCGCGCTGTGGGTGTTGCCGCGGGCGTTCGCACTGGCGCGGGCCGCTTTGCGGATCTTGTCGGAGTCGTCGCCCGCTCACATAGACGTCGAGGAGTTGCGGGTCGCCCTGTGCGCGGTCGAGGGCGTGACCGATGTGCACGATCTGCACGTGTGGACCCTGGTGCCGGGCAAGGACATGGTCACCGCGCACCTGACCAGCAACCGCGATTCGGCGCTGGTACTCGACGATGCGCGTGCCGTGCTGACCGAACGCGGTCTGGATCATGCGACGGTTCAGGTGGAACCCGGCGACGGCACCGGGGACTGCAACTGCGAAGCGGAATAGTCAGGCAAGCCCGAGTTCGGCCCGCGCCGACGGATCGCAGTCGTCGAGCAAGTCCAGGCAGCGCTGGTTCTCGTCGGTCTCCCCGATCGCGTCGGCCGCCCGAGCCAGGGCCGCGACACAGCGCAGAAACCCGCGGTTGGGTTCGTGACGGTAGGGCACGGGACCGAAGCCCTTCCAGCCGTTGCGGCGCAACTGATCCAGCCCGCGGTGATAGCCGGTGCGCGCATAGGCGTACGCGGTGATCGCCCTGTCGTCGGCGAGCGCCTCCTCGGCCAGCGTCGCCCACGCGACAGACGCCGAGGGATGCGCGGCCGCCACGATCGCCGGCTTCTCCCCCGCGGCAAGTTCGGCTTCGGCGTCGCTGTCGCCTGGCAGCAGTACCGGATCCGGCCCCAGAAGATCGCCCATGCCTGTCATGACCCCCATTGTGCCGTGCACGCCGCCGCCGCCCGTACCGCACGGGTCCGAGCGCGGTCTGGGCAGCGGTGGCTAAGCTTCGGCCGTAGCGTCGTAAGGGAGGACCGCAGCAGGCATGTCGAATCCATCAGGGCCTGACCAGCCGGAAGACGGTCCGGGAAGGTCGAAGGCCTCGGACGGTCACGCCTCCCAGAACCCCGAAGCCCCCGAGAGCGAACGCGCCGATGGGCCCGCGGGCTCCGCTGACGACGCTTCGCCGACCGGCGAGGTCCGCGACGGCGAGCCGGTCACCGAGGTGATCGAACCGCACGGCGACCACGAGCCCGCGACCGAGGTGATGTCGACCGCGCAACCGCACGCCGAGTCGGCGCCGGGGCCCGAGCAGGGTGAGCGCCGATTCACCGCGCCGTCCGGATTCGACGCGGGCACCACGCAGAAGATCGACACCCCAGCCGAGCCGGCCACCGAGGTGTTCTCCGCTCCCGGTTCCGTCGGAGAGCAGAAAAACGTTGCTCCACAAGTTATTCCGCCCCGTGGCGACGCTCCCCCGGCGCCGCGGCAGCGCCGCAGCTGGGGTTGGGTGGTGGCCGTGGTGTTGGTCATCGCCGCGCTGGTGGCGATCGCGGTGCTGGGCACCGTGTTGTTGACCCGGGACTCGGGGCCGCGGGTGTCGCAGGAGGAGATGGTCCGTAACACCATCGAGGAGTTCGACACCGCGATCCAGAACGGCGATCTGGCCAAACTGCGCAGCATCACCTGCGGCAGCAAGCGGGACAGCTACGTCAGATACGACGACAAGACGTGGGACGAGATCCACGAACGAGTCGCCGCCGCCAAGCAGTATCCGGTGGTCGCCAGCATCGACCAGGTGGTGATCAACGGCGACCACGCCGAGGCGAACGTGACCGCGTTCATGGCCTACGCGCCCCAGACCCGGTCGACGCGCAGCTTCGATCTGGAATTCCGCGACGACCAGTGGAAGATCTGCCAGGCCCCCCAATAAGCGAGTTCGGTGTAGTTCGTCGCGCCGACCGCAACCAACTACACCGAAATCACGCGCCCCCCGCGGTGACCGAACGGCCCGCGCTGTGCAGATCGCGGCACGCCTCGACGACGCGTTCGCTCATCGAGGCCTCCGCCTTCTTCAGGTAGCTGCGCGGGTCGTAGGCCTTCTTGTCGCCGACCTCCCCGTCGATCTTCAACACCTTGTCGTAGTTGGTGAACATGTGCGCGGCCACCGGGCGGGTGAAGGCGTACTGGGTGTCGGTGTCGACGTTCATCTTCACGACGCCGTAGCGCAACGCGTCCTCGATCTCGGACTTCAGCGAGCCCGAGCCGCCGTGGAAGACGAAGTCGAAAGGCTGTGCATCCGTGGGTAATCCGAGTTTGGCTGCGGCGACCTTCTGCCCCTCGTCGAGGATTTCGGGCCGGAGTTTGACGTTGCCCGGCTTGTACACGCCGTGCACGTTGCCGAACGTCGCGGCCAGCAGGTACCTGCCGTGTTCGCCGGCACCGAGCACCTCGACGGTCTTCTCGAAATCCTCGGCGGTGGTGTAGAGCTTGTCGTTGATCTCGTTGGCGACGCCGTCCTCCTCGCCGCCGACCACACCGATCTCGATCTCCAGCACGATCTTCGCCGACGCGGCGTCCTTGAGCAGTTCGCGTGCGATTTCGAGGTTCTCGTCGAGCGGGACCGCCGAGCCGTCCCACATGTGCGACTGGAACAACGGCTGCCCACCGTCGGAAACCCGTTGCTGCGAGATGGCGAGCAGCGGCCGCACATAGGTGTCGAGCTTGTCCTTGGGACAGTGGTCGGTGTGCAACGCCACGGTGATCGGATACCTGTCGGCGATGACGTGAGCGAACTCGGCGAGCGCAACTGCACCGGTGACCATGTCCTTGACCCCGAGCCCCGATGCGAATTCGGCTCCGCCGGTGGAGAATTGGATGATCCCGTCACTGCCGGCGTCGGCGAAGCCCTTGATGGCCGCGTTCACCGATTCCGATGACGTGCAGTTGATGGCCGGAAACGCGTAGCCGTGCTCCTTGGCCCGGTCGAGCATCTGCGCGTACACCTCGGGCGTTGCGATGGGCATGGGCCGTCCTCTCGCCGTTTCGGCGATTATCCCACCGCGACGGCCGGTTCACATGGTCAAGACCATGCGGTATCGGGCCCGGCCTTCCTCCATTGCGGCGTACGCCTCGGCGGCCTCGGTCAGCGGGCGCTCCTCGATCCGGGCGCGCACCCCACTCTGCACCGCGAAGTGCATCGTCTCCTCGACATCGCGCGAGGTGCCCGACGGATGGCCGCTGACGCTCAGACCGTCGGTGATCAGCTGGACCGGGGCGATCGGCAGCGGGTCGGCGGTGACGCCGATGATGACGAGCTCGCCCTGGGCCGCCAGCCCGCCGACGGTGTCGGCCATCGCCTGTGAATTCGCCGCCGTCGCCAGCACCACGGCCGCACCGCCGAGGTGCTGGAGCGCCGCGGCGACGTCGACGGCCTTGGAGTCGATGTAGTGATGAGCGCCGAGTTCGCGGGCGTCGGCCTCCTTGTCCGCACCGCGGGCGATCGCCACGGTCTCGAAACCCATCGCCCTGGCGAACTGCACACCGAGGTGACCGAGGCCGCCGACCCCGAGCACGGCGACGAGGTCACCGGACTTGGCTTTGGTCTGCCGCAGGCCGTTGAAGGTTGTGACGCCCGCGCAGCCCATCGGGGCGGCCTCGGCGAACGACAACCCCTCGGGGATGCGGGCCAGCGCGGTGACGGGCGCGGTGACCGATTCGGCGTAGCCGCCCGGATAGTGCCAGCTCGGCACCTGCATGCGCTCGCACTGCATGAACTGGCCCTTGCGGCACGGCACACATCGGTTGCAGTTGCCGCCGAACCATCCGACGGCCACCCGGTCACCGACCGCGAAATCCCCGACACCCTCGCCGACCTCGGCAATGGTCCCGGCGATCTCGTGGCCCAACGTGATCGGCCAGTTCAGATTGGGAAAGCCGCCGGCCACGAAGCCGTGGTCGGTACCGCACACGCCGCAGGCGGCGACTGCGATGCGCACATGCAGCGGCGGCGGGGAGGTGGTTTCGACGTCGGCCAGCGTGAGAGGAGCGCCGACGGATTCGACGAGAACCGCCTTATGGGTGGGCATTCTGTGAGCGTATCGGTGGTCGCGCGAGTACGCCCGGCATCGTCGTTTCCCGGACCGACGAGACAGCCCGGTATCTTGGGGCCTTGTGACCACCCCCTCACCGTCGATGGCCCTCGCGGCGACCGACCACCTGGCGCTGATGCCGGACTTCCTCGACCCGATGACCCTGCTGGGCTACTTCGGCACGTGGGCGCTGATCGGGCTGCTAGTCGTCATCTTCGTCGAGTCCGGGGTGTTGTTCCCGATCCTGCCTGGCGACTCGCTGCTGTTCGTCGCGGGCATGCTGGCCGCGGGCACGGCCGCGCTGGCCGAAGGCGGCGGCGAGGTCATCAACTTCCAGCTCTGGCAGCTGCTGCTGTTCATCCCCATCGCCGCGGTGCTGGGCGGGCAGGTCGGTTACTGGATCGGCCGCAACATCGGCACCGCGATGTTCAAACCCGATGCGCGGATCCTCAAGCAGAAGTACCTCGAAGAGGCGCACGTGTTCTTCGAGCAGCGCGGACCGTTCGCGATCGTCATCGCCCGCTTCGTGCCGATCGTCCGCACGCTCGCGCCGTTGACCGCGGGCGCGGCCCGGATGAGCTATCCGGTGTTCACGTTGTTCAACGTGATCGGCGCGGTCGTGTGGGGTGTCGGACTGACCCTGCTCGGATATTGGCTCGGCCGGTTCGAGACCGTCCAGAAGCTGCTCGAGCCGATCGTGATCGCAATCGTCGTGATCTCGGTGCTGCCGATGTTCGTCGAGTGGTACAAGCGTCGCCGCGCGGCCAAACGTGCAGGGATCGCCGCACCCCCGCTCGATTCCACCTCAGGGGAGCAGCCGGGCTAGCGGCCTCGGCTGTTCTCGAGCGCGCGGATGAGGCTGGCGGCGTCCCAAGGACCTTTGTGCCGTTTGCCGTTGACGAAGAAGGTCGGCGTCGAGTTCAGGTCCATCAACTCCGCGTCCTGCGCGTCGTCCTGAACGTGGTGGTAGACCTTCGACGAGTGCACCCGCACGTCCTGGTCGAATCGCTCGATGTCGCAGCCCGCGCCCACGGCGTAGCGGTAGATGTCCGACCACTCCAGGTCGTCCTGGTGGCCGAACAGTTCGTGGGCCATCTCCCAGAACCTGCCCTGCAGCGCGGCGGCCTCGCTGGCCCGTGCGGCGTCGAAGGCGCGGGGATGGACGCGCTCCAGCGGCAGGTGGCGCCACACGTAGCGCAGTTCGGCGCCGAAGTGCTCGCGCACCTCGTCGATGGCCCCGGTCGCGCGACTGCAGAAGGGACACTCGAAGTCGCCGTACTCCACCAACGTCAGCGGGGCGTCGGGTTCGCCCGCGATGTGGTCCCGGTCCGGGTCGATCGGCCGCAACAGTTTCAGGCCGACCGGGTCCGGCGGGCTGAGCCGGTCGGTGATCCGGAAGATCAACCAGCCGAGGAAGAAGGCGATCACCGACGCGAGAAGCACGCCGATGATGGCCTGCTCGCGACGGCCCGGATCGTCGACCGCGATGTCGACGATGAAAAGCGAGATGGTGAAACCGATTCCGGACAGCGCTGCACCGCCGGCGATCCGGCGCAAGCTCAGGCCGGGGGCCAGTGCACCGACGCCGCTGCGTTGCATGATCCATGTCGCGGCGGTGATGCCGATGAACTTGCCGACCACCAGACCGGCGACGACACCCCATGTCAGCGGTGAGCGCAACGCCGCCGAGACGGTCTGGGCGTCGAGTTGGACACCGGCGTTGACCAACGCGAACAGCGGCAGCACCAGGAAGGACACATACGGGCCCACGCTCGTCTGAAGCCGCTCGTTGATCGAGATCGAGTCGCGCAGACCGCGAGTGACCTCGCGGGCATAGCGGGAGTTCGGCGACTGCCGGAACGCCCGGATACGCGCGACGACCTCCTCGACCTGGCTGCGCTCGGGTGAGAACACCGGAATCAACAGGGCCACCGCCACGCCGGCCAGCGTCGGGTGCACACCGGCCATGTACAGGCTCACCCACAGTGAGAAGCCGAGCACGGCGTAGGCCGGTCCCCGGCCGGCGGGCATGAAGCGCACCACCGCGATCGCCGCAATCAGCGCCAGCGAGATCACAAGCGGCACAACGTCGATGCGATCGGAGTAGAACAGGGCGATCACGCACAGCGCGCCGACATCGTCGACGACGGCCAGGGTGAGCAGAAAGATCCGCAGCCGGGCCGGGAACTTGGGTTTGATGATCGCCAGCGCCCCGATCAAGAACGCGGTGTCGGTGGAGATCACCACACCCCACGCCTGCGCATCCTGTCCGGAAGGGTTGATCAACAAGAAGATCGCGGCGGGCACCACCAGGCCGGCGAACGCCGCCACCACAGGTACGGCGGCCCTGGCCCGGTCGGTGAGCTCGCCGACGGCGAACTCGTGCTTGACCTCGAGGCCGACGATGAAGAAGAAGAACGCCATCAGACCGTCGTTGATCAGATGTTTGACGGTCAGCTCGAAGCGGTGTTCGGCGAAGGTGAACCCGACATGGGTGTCCAGCAGCATCCAATAGCTGTGCGCCCACGGCGAGTTCGCCCACAGCAGCGCCGCGAGGGTGAAGAGCAGCAGCAGCCCCGCCGCGGCGTTCTCCCCGGTCTTGGCCGCTTTGGCGCCGGCGCTGAACCGAGCGGGCAGCACGCGGGCGATGCGCAGACCGGCTTCGGTGCTCACTCCCCCGCCACCGCGTGGGCCGCTTCCATCAGCATCCAGCCCGCCAGCTGCACCGACAGGTCGCGCTCGGGCACCTCGGAGGCGTTGACCGCGCCCTCGACGAACTGTGCCTGTTCCCCTGCTGCGGTGGGGATCTCGGCGGTGCGGTCCCAGAATGCGCTGAACAGCGGCAGTCCGTCGATCACCTGGCGGTTCTGCCACGCCGCCTCCGCGGAGGCCAGCACCAGCGAGCGGGCGGTGTCTCGAGCCGCCGCGTCGTCTTCGCCGTTCTGCGGCAGCGTGGTCGCGACGAGCGCGAGATAGCGGGCGAGGATGCCGTTGAACAGGCCACCGTCACCACCGCCTGCGCCCCTGATGACGCCGTCAACCGCCATGTGTTCGGCGACCGCGGCGGTCAACCGGTGCACCCGGGCGGCGTGCTCGGGGTCGTCGGTGCGCGCCGCCAGTTCCGTTTCCAGCCCCAGCACCACGCCTTGGCAGTACGTGTACTGCGCCCGCACGAGCGAGCCACCCTTGATGCCGTCGAACACGAGGTGGGTATCCGGGTCGATCAGGGTTTCGTCGAGCCAGTCCGACATCTGCTGTGCCCGGCGCAACCGGTCGTAGCGAGCCAGGAAGATCGCGGCCGGGCCGTTGGCGGGCGCGTTGAAGAACTGGTCCTGTTTGCGCCAGGGGATGCCGCCGCCGTCTTCGGGCACCCACGCGTTCATGAACTGCTCGGACAGTTTCTTCAGCGCCTTGGGCCGCTCGACGGATCCAAGCGCGGCCGCGCGTTCCAGCGCCAGCGCCAGCCACGCCATGTCGTCGTAGTAGTCGTTGACCCAGGAGAAATTGTTGCGCAACCGGTGTGCGCGGATCTGGCGCGCGATCGCCTTCTGCCGCTCGGGCCGGGGATCGCGCCGTTGGGCGTCGACGAGGTTGTCGAGCAGATGCGCCTGCCACCAGTAGTGCCACGTTCCGAACATCCGGTGCTGCCGCGTCGAGGGCCAGGCGACAACGCCCAGTTGGGTGCCCGGCAGGCCCCACAGCCGTCTGATGTGTCGGGTGGCGATCGCGGCCTCAGCGCTGGCTGCGCGGTTGGCCCAGAGCTGATCCATGGTGTCGATCCTGCCTTACCAGGCCGCCGAAAGGTCCCCGTGTTGGGTGATCCAGGTGTGCATCGCGATACCCGCCGCGACGCCGGCGTTGATGCTGCGTGTCGAGCCGAACTGGGCGATGGACACGGTCAGGGCCGCGCCGGCCCTCGCCTCGGGGGTGATCCCCGGCCCCTCCTGGCCGAAGACCAGCAGGCAGTCGCGCGGCAACGGCGTGGTCTCGATGCGCACCGCGCCCGGGACGTTGTCGACGGCGACGACCGTCAGCCCGGCGTCGGCCGCGTGAGCGAGCAGCGCGGCGGTGGTGTCGTGGTGGCGCAGGCGTTGGTAGCGGTCGGTCACCATCGCGCCGCGACGGTTCCACCGTCGCCTGCCGACGATGTGCACGGTGTCGACGGCGAACGCGTTCGCGGTGCGCACGACCGCCCCGATGTTGGCGTCGTTGCCGAAGTTCTCGATCGCGATGTGCAGGGCGTGCCTGCGCTCGTCGATGTCGGCGATGATCGCTTCGCGTGTCCAATAGCGGTACGCGTCAACGACATTGCGGGTGTCCCCGTCGCGGAGGAGGGCCAGGTCGTAGCGTGGGTCGTCGGGTTGGGGCCCCTGCCACGGGCCGACGCCGGGCGCCTCGCCCCATTCGGTGGGGCCGGCGGCTTCGGGTTCCGGTGGGTCAGTCATCCTTCGTCCAGAGCGCGGCGTGGGTCCCGACGAGCGAAACGGTCGCGTACAGCAGCGCCTTGTTGATCTCGCCCTGGGTGCACAGCGATGCCCGCACCTGGACGGCCTCGCGGGAGGCATCGGGAAGTACCAACACCGAGGCGCCGTAGACGTCGCATGCGTGACTCAGCCCGGGTGCCGGCAGTGTCGGCGAGACCAGCACCATCGCCGGCCCACCGCGCTGCTGCGAGACCTCGCGGTATTGCTCTGCCATACCGCTGATCTCGAGACCGATCAGCATGTAGCCGTTTCCGGTGAACGCGTTCGGATCGCCCAGCGCCGCCGGAGCGAGCATGGCGCCGTCGGCGCGGAAAGCATCCAGGCTCGTCGTGCGGATCGACAATCCGGTGTCGTTGTCCCTGACCGCGGGCAGTCCGACGGGAAACGCCGCGGGATGGGCGACGGTGGTTCCCGGTGTCCGGTCGCGCGGCGAGTAGACGTACACGCCGCGCACCTGCACCTGGTCACGCGCGGGCCCTATGCAGACCGTGCCGGTAAGGCGGTCGGGCGTGGGGGCCGAGAGTGGTTGCAGCTCAAGGTCGGTCGCATCGCGACAGCTTCCGATGCCGTTGGCCTCGATCGGGTGCGCGAGCGCCCCGTACAGGCCGAACCGGAGGTCTTCCGGCTTGGCGTGCGGCCCGTCGGCGTCCGCGGGTGACGCGTCGACGTCGAACAGCACGTAGTCGCCGTCGAAGCGCAGGTTCGCCACCGACATGTTCCAGCCCAGTGTGGCAAGGGATTCGCCCAAGGTGGCGGTCTGCGCGCCGTAGGGGTGAATCGACGCATCGTCTGTGGAGCATGCCGATGCCGCGACGACGACGATCGCGGTCAGCGCCACGATCAGCGCACGCACGTACGCGGTGCCCTATGTCCGACCACGACCCCGGCCCACGACTTTGGTCATGGCGCGCACCAGGTTTCGCGGCACCACCCGTCCTGCGGTGGTGAGCACCTTGTACTGCACACCGGGGATGATCACGACCTTTCCCTTCGCGACGCCGGCCATCGTCTCGCGAACCACGTCGTCGACCTCGAGCCAGAACCACGACGGTGTGCCGTCCATGTCGATGCCCGCCCGCTGGTGGAACTCGGTGCGCACGAAGCCCGGGCACAGCGCGTGCACTCCGACTCCGGTGCCGCCCAGGCCGTTGGCGAGGCCCTCGGAGAATGCGACCACCCAGGACTTGGAGGCCGAATACGTCGACCCGCGGCCGGGTACCAGACCGGCGACGCTGGCGACGTTGATCACCGTGCCGCGCGCGGCGTCCAGCATCGGGGGCAGCGCCGCGTGCGTCAGCTGCATGACGGCGGTGACGTTGACATCGAGCTGCGATCGCAGCAGTGAATAGTCCGCGCTCCAGAACTCGCCGGACGTTCCGAAACCGGCATTGTTGACCAGCACCTGAACACCCGCGGCGAGTCGATCGGCGACCTTCGCGCGGTCGGCGGCCTCGGCAAGGTCGGCGGTGAGCACCTCGACGGCCGCACCGCCTTCGTCGCGCAGTTCGGCGGCAAGGCGCTCGAGCCTGGTCGCATCGCGCGCGACGAGCACGAGATCGTGGCCGTCGCGGGCGAACCTGCGCGCAAAGCCCGCGCCGATACCGGACGTCGGTCCGGTGATCAGGGCGACGGGGCGAGACATGGCTTCAGGCTACTTCCCCGGTCGCGAGCTCCGGGCGCCACTTACCGCTGATAGTGCGGTGACTGCCGTCCGTTACGCGGCGGTTGACGCCGTGCGTCGGGCCGGGGCGGCTGCTGGGGGTAGCGCGCCTCGGGGCGGCCCGGAGCGTCGACGCCCGGTACCGGTTCGCGGCCGGCCGCGGGGGTGAGCGGGCGGCTGGGCGATCCGCTTCGCCGGGCCAGCGCGCCCTGGCTGCCCTGCGCCATGGCCTGCGGAGTCGGCGGCAGGACGCGCAGAAGGTCGTTGAACTGGCGCACGGTGCGCAGACCCTCGTCCCACTGCGCGCGTGTGCTGGTCACCGGCATGGAGACCAGCGTCCAGTGCTCCTCGTTCCACATGATCTCGGCGCAGTCGGGGGCGGTGTGGGCGAACGTCACCATCCGCCGGTCGCACGCACGTCGAGCGGCATCGAGGTTGGTGGAGTAGACCATGCGCGGGCCGATCGCGCCGAGCAGCCAGATGTCGTTTTCTCGCGGCTCTTTGATGCCCTTGAGCCGCAGGTCGACGACGACGTTGGTGCCGACCTTGCGGTGCAGCGCGATCACCGTCGCGACGTCTTCGAGGTCGAAGATGAACACCGCCTCGCCGCGGATCTGCCCGAGGACCACGTTCTTCGCGGCGACCTCGCCGACCGTCGACATCACCCCGCGCTTCCAGCGTTGGACGATGTCGGTCGATTCGTGTTCGTAGTCGAAGCCGTGTGACTTCGCCCAGGACTTGCGTCGACGCCCCAAGCCGCGTCGACGGTCGATGTCGACGTAGAGCAACACGGCCGCACCGACGAAGCAGAGCGCGGACAGCGTGAACCAAAGCGGGACCATTGCGCTCTAGCCTACGTGCAGGTAGCGCCGAATCCCGAACTCTTCCTGGTCACAACCCGGCATCTGCCAATATCCGCCGCGCGAAATTGCATTCCAGCAGGTGTCTACTCGACATTTCGCTGCCGGAATGCAATTTCGCGGCGGAACGACGGACGTCAGCCCAGCACCAGCGAGTCGCCGTCGGCGCTGAGGTTGACCGGAACGATGTCGCCGTCGTGCACGTCGCCTGCCAGCAGCAGCTTGGCCAGCTGGTCGCCGATGGCCTGCTGGATCAGCCTGCGCAGCGGGCGGGCGCCGTAGAGCGGGTCGAAGCCCCGCTGGGCCAGCCACTTCTTGGCGGGCAGGGACACCTCGAGGGTGAGCCTGCGCTGCTCCAACCGCTTGGCCAGCTGCTCGAGCTGGATGTCGACGATGTGCACCAGCTCCTCGGGGTTCAGCCCGTCGAACACGATCACGTCGTCGAGCCGGTTGATGAACTCCGGTTTGAACGCCCCACGCACGGCGGCCATCACCTGCTCCTCGGTACCGCCGGCACCCAGGTTCGACGTCAGGATCAGGATCGTGTTGCGGAAGTCGACCGTGCGGCCCTGGCCGTCGGTCAGCCTGCCCTCGTCGAGCACCTGCAACAGCACGTCGAACACGTCCGGGTGGGCCTTCTCGATCTCGTCGAACAGGATCACCGTGTACGGGCGACGCCGCACCGCCTCGGTCAACTGACCGCCCTGGTCGTAGCCGACGTAGCCGGGAGGCGCGCCGACCAGGCGGGCCACCGAGTGCTTCTCGGCGTACTCGCTCATATCGATGCGGACCATCGCCCGCTCGTCGTCGAACAGGAACTCCGCCAGCGCCTTGGCCAGCTCGGTCTTACCGACACCGGTCGGGCCCAGGAACATGAACGAACCCGTCGGCCGGTTCGGGTCGGCGACACCGGCGCGGCTGCGCCGCACGGCATCAGAAACAGCCTGCACGGCCTTGCGCTGCCCGACGACGCGCTTGCCCAGCTCGTCCTCCATGCGCAGCAGCTTGGCCGTCTCGCCCTCGAGCATCCGGCCCGCGGGGATACCGGTCCAAGCCGACACCACGTCGGCGATGTCGTCGGGTCCGACCTCCTCCTTGAGCATGACGTCCTCGCGCGCCTCGGCGTGCGGGAGCGCCGCGTCGAGCTTCTTCTCCACCTCGGGGATGCGGCCGTACCGCAGTTCGGCGGCCCGCTCCAGGTTGCCGTCGCGTTCAGCGCGGTCGGCCTCACCTCGCAGCGACTCGAGCTGCTCCTTGAGCTCGCGGACAATGTCGATGGCGTTCTTCTCGTTCTGCCACCTGCTGGTTAGTTGGGCCAGCTCCTCCTTCTTATCGGCCAGTTCGCCGCGCAGCTTCTCCAGCCGCTCCTTGGAGGCGGCGTCCTCTTCCTTGGACAGCGCCATCTCCTCGATCTCGAGGCGACGCACCAGCCGCTCGACCTCGTCGACCTCGACGGGCCGCGAGTCGATCTCCATGCGCAGCCGGGACGCGGCCTCGTCGACCAGGTCGATCGCCTTGTCCGGCAGGAACCGCGAGGTGATGTAGCGGTCGGACAGTGTCGCCGCCGCCACCAACGCGGAGTCGGTGATGCGCACACCGTGGTGCACCTCGTAGCGGTCCTTGAGCCCGCGCAGGATGCCGACGGTGTCCTCGACCGACGGCTCACCGACATAGACCTGCTGGAAGCGGCGCTCCAGCGCGGCGTCCTTCTCGATGTACTTGCGGTACTCGTCGAGCGTGGTCGCGCCGACCAGCCGCAGCTCGCCGCGGGCCAGCATCGGCTTGATCATGTTGCCCGCGTCCATCGAACCGTCACCGGTCGCGCCCGCACCCACGATGGTGTGCAGCTCGTCGATGAACGTGATGATCTGGCCGGCCGAGTTCTTGATGTCGTCCAGGACGGCCTTCAGCCGTTCCTCGAACTCGCCGCGGTACTTCGAGCCGGCCACCATCGAGCCCAGGTCCAGGCTGACGACGGTCTTGTCGCGCAGGCTTTCCGGCACGTCGCCGGCCACGATGCGCTGGGCGAGGCCCTCGACGATCGCGGTCTTACCGACGCCGGGCTCACCGATCAGCACGGGGTTGTTCTTGGTGCGACGCGACAGCACCTGCACGACGCGTCGGATCTCGGTGTCGCGCCCGATGACCGGGTCGAGCTTGCCCTCCCGAGCGCGGGCGGTCAGATCGGTGGAGTACTTCTCCAGCGCCTGGTAGGTCCCCTCGGGGTCCGGGCTGGTGACCCGGGCGCTTCCGCGCACCTTGACGAACGCCTCGCGCAGGGCCTGTGGAGAGGCGCCGTGGCCGGTCAGCAGCTTCGCTGTGTCCGATTCGCCGGTGGCCAGGCCGACCATCAGGTGTTCGGTCGAGACGTACTCGTCGTCCATCTCGGTCGCCAGGTGCTGGGCGGCGGTGATCGCGGCCAGGGCCTGCGGGGACAGCTGCGGCTGCGAGGCCGCACCACTGGCGCTGGGCAGGCGGTCGAGGAGCCGCTGCGTCTCCGCGCGAATCGTTGCGGGTTCAACGCCGACGGCCTCGAGAAGGGGTGCGGCAATGCCGTCGTTCTGCGTCAACAGTGCCATCAACAGGTGGGCGGGTGTGATCTGCGGGTTGCCCGCGGCCGTGGCCGCCTGCAACGACGCGGTCAGCGCCGCCTGAGTTTTGGTCGTCGGATTGAACGAGTCCACGACACCTTCCCTTTCTTAGGTACGTGAGCTTGGCGAAATGCTTGTCGCATAGATCAACGTCGTCAATCTTGAGTCTGTTCCGCTCAAGTCTAGTCAATTTTCGGCCCCCTTGGCACCCACCTCGGGACCGATGTGCACAACACGCCGCTCAGCTGTCACAATTTTCACAGCTGTATCAGCGAGGCTGGACGCATGCGTCGGCTTTGCGTGATTCTCGCGGGCTTCGCGGTGAGCGTGAGCGGGTTCGTCCCGCCGGCGTCGGCCGTGCCAGCTGCCGCGGTCAGCGACGAGGATCAGGTCCGCGCCGTCCTCGACGGAATGAACGGCTCCTACAACCGCGAGGACTTCGCATCGTTCGCCGCGCACATCTGCGCGCCGATGCGTCGGTCCGCGGGCTTCGCGGCCGAGTGGTACGCCAGCCGCAAGGCCGACGGGCCGACCCAGGTCACGGTCAGCTCGGTGAGGGTCGCCGGCGAACCCGCGCTCACCGCCGTGGCCACCGTTCGGTTCGCGGCCGCCAATCGGCCCGAGGCCAAGATCTTCGACATCGACTTCCTGCGCGAGGACGATGAGTGGAAGGCCTGCCAGTACCACGCGGCGCGATCCATCTGATCACGACGGACGGCGCTGCCGCCGCGACGGTCATCATCGGCCACCGGGTGCGCCGATCAGGTCGACGAGTTCCTCGCCTGGCAGGACCGACTTCGCCTGGCCGAGAACGAGTTTCCCGGCTTCCGTGGCAGCGAGCTGTTCCGCCCCGTGGTGGGGGTCCAGCACGAGTGGACCGGGATGTACCGCTTCGACACCCCGAAACAGCGACGCGCACAGCGCATGCGGCGTAAGAACCGCACCGGCAGTGGGCATTCCGCTATGTTCGGCCTCGTGGACAAGGGATCGTTGCTCACCGAACTGATCCCGTTGGCGTTGGTGGTGGCGCTCTCACCGCTGTCGATCATCCCCGCGGTGCTCGTGCTGCACACGACGCGGCCGCGCCCGACGAGCCTGGCGTTCCTGGCCGGGTGGTTCATCGGGCTGGCGGTGCTGACGAGCATCTTCCTTCAGGTGTCCAGCCTGCTCGGCGGCCGCGAGGGCCGGCCGCCGGGATGGGCGTCGTTGTTGCGAATCGTGGTCGGAGCGGCGCTCATCGTGTTCGGGTTGTATCGCTGGTTCACCCGCAAGAAGACGTCGCACAAGCCGCGCTGGATGGAGGGCCTGAGCACGTTGACCCCGCTACGCGCGGGCGGCACCGCGATGCTGCTGACGGTCGCCAACCCGAAGGTCCTGTTCATCTGCGCCGCAGCGGGTTTGGCGATCGGCACCGCCGGCGGATCCCGCGACGACTGGGTGGCCGTCGCCTGGTTCGTGATCGCGGCCGGTTCGACGGTCGCGCTGCCGATCCTGGCCTACGCGGTCTCCGGCGACCGGCTCGACCGACCGCTGGCGCGGCTCAAGGACTGGATGGACCGCCAGCACGCCGTTCTCATCGCGGGCATCCTCGTAGTGATCGGGCTCATGGTGTTGTACAAGGGCATTCACGGCTTATGACCCGCCGGGCTCCGGCAGCCCGAGCTCCGCGGCGTCGGCCGTCAGATACCGCGTCACCGTCGGCGCGAGCAGCCGCACCAGGTCGTCGTCGGGCAGCGTCGCCAACGGCGGGATCTTCATGACGAAGCGCAGCACCGCGGTACCCACGAGCTGACTCGCCGCCAGAAGCGCTCGCAGCCGGGCCTCTTCCCCGCCGCCGAGCTCGGCGGACACCGCGCTCAGCACGTGATCCTGCATGAAGCCGCGGAACGCCTCGTGCGCGTCGGGGTTGGAGGTGGCCGACTGCAACATCGCGACCATCGTGGGGCCCGAATCCGGTGACTGCCAGATCCGCAAATAAGTCCGCACCATGCGGGTGCCGATGTCGGGGTCGTCGTCCGGGCCTCCGGCGAGTGCAGACACGAGCGCGCCGGGGGTGACGACGAGGTTGAGCGACTCCCGAAACAGCTGGGCCTTCGAGCCGAACAGGTAGAGGACCATCGACGGGTCGACGTGGGCGTCGCGGGCCACCGCACGCAGCGTCGTCTTCTCGTAACCCTCGGCGCCGAAGCGCTTGCGGGCCGCGGCGAGCACCGCGTCACGCGAGACCGGCTCGCCCTGTCGCCGGCCCCTGCGCCGGACTGTTTTGGCTGGTGACGCCATACCACGAGGTTAGCATTTCAATGAGTGTTGAAATTATTGGTCCAGGGCGATACCCTGCCCCTATGCAGAAATTCAACGACGAATGAAAAGGCGTGAACCATGACTACCGAAACATTCGAAAGGGCCACCCACCACGCGTCACCGGTTCACGAGCCGCCCGCCGCGGTACGCGCGACGGGCGTGGTCGTGGTGCTCACCGTCGTCATCGCGATCGTCGCGCTGGCCTTCGCACTGCCCGCCGCCCGCAGCGGTCCACACGACGTGCCGATCGGCGCGGCCGGGCCGCAGGCGGCCAGTGGTCAAGTCGCGGCGACGCTGGATCAACAGGCGCCGGGCGCGTTCGCGGTCACCTACTACCCCGGTGCCGACGCCCTTCGCGAGGCGATCCGCAATCGCGACGTGTACGGCGGCATCGCATTCGGACCCGAGGGGCCGACCCTGATGACCGCGACGGGCGCAAGCCCCATGGTCGCCCAGATGTTGACCCAGATCGGCAACGGCGTTGCGCAGAAGACCCGCACGCAATTGCGCGTCGAGGACCTGGCGCCCCCGACCGCCGACGACCCGCGCGGTGCCGGTCTGGCCGCCTCCGCCCTGCCCATCACCCTCGCCGGGCTGCTGCCCGCTATCGCGTTGATGTTCGCGCTCAAGCGCGAGGTGTGGACACGCTTCACCGCCGCCGTGGTCTTCGCGGGCGTGGCCGGGCTGTCGATCGCCGCGCTGCTGCGTTGGGTCATGGGCTCGATCGACGCGAACTTCTGGGGAGTCGCCGGTGCGCTGACATTGGGCGCACTGGCCATGGGGTTGACGATGCTGGGGTTGGGGTCGCTGTTCGGCCGGGTCGGCCTCGCGCTGGGCGCGGTGCTCGCGCTGCTCGTCGGCAACCCGCTGTCCGGCCTGACCAGCGCCCCCGAACTGTTGCCCAGCGGCTGGGGACAGTTCGGCCAGTTCCTGCCCCAGGGCGCCAACGCCACCCTGCTGCGGTCCGCGGCGTTCTTCGACGGTGCGGGTGCCGCGATGCCGGTCATCGTGCTGACCTGCTGGACGGCCGTCGGAGTGGCGCTGATCGTGCTGGCGGCGCTTCGGCAGCGAAGGGTGACGCCCGGCTGACATACACTCGGGCCGCGTGGGACTCGACGACCGTGACGCGCTGCGCACGCTGCGTGACGCGGTCGATCCCGCGCTCGGCTCGGACTTGATTCGTAGCTTCTACACCCACTGGTTCGCGATCGACATCTCGGTGCGCGACCTGTTCCCGCCGGACATGGACGAGCAGCGTCGGCGGTTCGGCCACGCCGTCTCCTGGGTGTTGGGCGAACTCGTCGCCCAACGAGCACAGGAGCCGGTCGCATTCCTCGCTCAGCTGGGCCGCGACCATCGCAAGTACGGTGTGCTGCAACGGCATTACGACACCATGCAGACGGCGCTGTACGCCAGCTTCCGCAATCACCTGACCGAGCACTGGGATGAGTCCCTCGCCGAGACCGCACAGGACGCCGTCGCGTTGATGGTCGGGGTGATGCGCGGGGCCGCCGACGCGGAGCAGGGCCCGCCATTCTGCGACGGCACGGTCATCGAACACCTGCGGGTCACCCGCGACGTCTCGGTCGTGCGGTTGCAGCTGGACCGTCCGCTGTTCTACCACCCGGGCCAATACGTGACGGTCCAGGTTCCGCAATGGCCGCGCCGGTGGCGGTATCTGAGCCCGTCGATACCGACCGAGCCGTCCGGCGCGATCGAATTCCACATCCGCTCCGTGGCCGGCGGCATGGTGAGCACCGCGATCGTCGCCGAGACGAAACCCGGCGACCGGTGGCGGCTGTCCAACCCGCACGGGGGGCTGCACGTGGACCGCGACGGCGGCGACGTGCTGATGGTGGCGGGCAGCACCGGGCTGGCGCCGCTGCGGACGCTGATCATGGATCTCACCCGCTGGGGCGTCAATCCGCGCGTCCACCTGTTCTTCGGCGGACGGTATCCGTGCGACCTGTACGACCTGCGCACGCTGTGGGAGATCGCGTCGCAGAACCCGTGGCTGTCCGTCACCCCGGTCTCGGAGTTCAACGTCGACCCGCCGTGGGCCGCCGACTATCCTGACGTGCAGCCACCGCGCGGCTTGCATGTGCGACAGACCGGCACGCTGGCCGACGTGGTCACCCGTTACGGCAACTGGGGCGATCGGCAGATCCTGATCTGCGGGAGCCCGAACATGGTGACGGCGACCAAGGCGGCGCTGCTCGCCAAAGGAGCACCGGCCGAACGCATTCAGCACGATCCGTTGAGCTCCTGAATCCGGCCATGGCTTCATCTCAGCCCAGCATGGGACGATCGTCTGGTGGTTGACTTCGATGCCGTCACGCTGAGAGACCCGTCGTCGGACCTGACCGCGACCTTCGTCCCGTCCGCCGGCATGATCGGCACGTCGCTGGCCGAGTCGGGTGACGAGTTCCTCGGTCAGCGCCGCGGCTTGACCGCCTACGTGAACAACGGCAAGACGATGGGCATCCCCATCCTGTATCCGTGGGCGAACCGGTTGAGCGCCAACAGCTATGAGGTCGACGGGTCGGTCGTCACCTTGACCCCCGGCGCAAATGGTGTCCGCACCGACGAGCACGGTGCGCCGATCCACGGTGTGCTCGCCGCCTATCCGGGTTGGAAGGTGACCACCCGCACCGAGAACGTCCTGACCGCCGAGCTCGACTACGGCGCCGACGCGCAACTGCTCGCGTCGTTTCCGTTCCCGCACCTACTCACCCAACACGTCATGCTCGACGACCGCACGCTCACCATCGAGACGACGGTCACGCCCACCTCGTCGGCGGCCGTGCCGCTGTGCTTCGGCTACCACCCGTACCTGAAGATCCCCGGCGTCCCACGCGAGGAGTGGACGCTGAGCACCCCGGCGATGCGCCACCTGCCGGTCGACGACAACGGCATCCCCACCGGCGCTCACGAGCAGTGGCCCGGCGGCGCAGAACAATTGAAGATCACCGCCTACGACGACGGTTTCGACCAGGTCCCAGAAGGCGCGGTGTTCACCCTCACCGACGGTGAGCGCCGCATCGAGGTGCGGTTCGAAACCGGCTATCCCGCAGCACAGCTCTTCGCCCCACCCGACGACGACCTGATCGGCATCGAGCCGATGGCCGCGCCGACGGATTCACTGCGAAGGGGCGGATACCGAAAGGCGGCCCCCGGCAAGCCGGAGACCGCTCGGTTCTCGATCACGGTGATTTAGCGCTTATTTCGCGGTTGCCAGACTACGACCGCGGTGCTCTTCGGCATCACGGCCAGATCGCGGCGCGAAGATCCGCGCAACGCCTCCACTTCTTCGGTCAGCTCCCGCACCCGCGCCTGCAGCGCCTCGACCTGGTTGGTCAGCTCGATGATGCGTTTGATGCCCGCGAGGTTGACACCCTCGTCCTGGCTCAACCGCTGCACCTCGCGGAGCAACTCCACGTCGTGCTGCGAGTAACGCCTCCCGCCACCCGAGGTGCGCTGCGGGCGCACCAAACCGAGCCGGTCATAGGTGCGCAGCGTCTGGGCATGCATGCCCGCCAGCTCCGCGGCGACCGAGATCAGGAACGTACGCGCCTCGTCGTTCGGCCGTTTCGCTGCCATCAGGCACCTGCCCATCCGGCCCGCGGATCGAAGCCGCTGGCCCGCTCCGCCTTCGCATAGGCCTCCAACGCCTCGGCCGCCTCACCCTCGAGGTTCGGCGGCACCGCGACCTTCACCGTCACGAGCAGATCGCCGTGTCCGCCAGAGCGTTTCGGCACGCCACGCCCGCGCACTCGCAGGATGCGTCCGTCCGACGTGCCCTTGGGCACCCGCACACCGACCTTGCCTTCCAGCGTCGGCACCGAAAGCGTTGTGCCGAGCGCCAACTCGTGGAAGCTGACCGGCACGGTGACGGTCAGGTCGTCGCCGTCGCGGCCGAACACCTTGTCGGGCCGCACGTGCACGGTGACGTACAGGTCGCCCGACGGTGCACCGCGCAGACCCGCTTCGCCCTGGCCGGCCAACCGGATTCGTTGTCCGTCCTCGACGCCCGGGGGGATCCGCACGTTGATCGTGCGGGTGCGGGTGGTCACGCCGGTGCCCTTGCACTCCTGGCAGGGGTGCTCGATGATCGACCCGCTGCCACGGCATTCCGTGCACGGCTCGGAGAACCCGAACGCGCCCTGGTTGCGGTTGATCACCCCGGACCCGTTGCAGTTCGGGCAAACCTTCGGACTGGTGCCGGGCCGGGCGCCGCTGCCGTGACAGTTCGTGCACGGCGCGGGGCTGGTGAGCCGCAACGGCATCGCCACACCCTTGGTGGCTTCCAGGAACGACAGCTCCGCCTCGGTCTCGAGGTCGTTGCCGCGACGCGGCCTGCTGGGTCGGGCCTGCTGGGCGCCGCGGCCGAAGAGCCCACCGAACAGATCGCCGATGTTCGCGCCGCCGGTCTGGCCGGCCGCATCGAAGAGGTCGTTCAGGTTGAACTCGGCGCCGTCGCCGCCACCGAATCCACCGAAGCCGCCACCGCCGCCGAACCGGCCGCGGCCGAAACCGCCGTTGGCGAACAAGCGTCGGGTCTCGTCGTACTCTTTACGCTTGGCCGGGTCGGTGAGCACCTCTTTGGCCTCGGATACAGCCTTGTACCGATCTTCGGCGGCCGAGTTCCCGGGATTGCGGTCGGGATGGTTCTCCGCGAGCAGCTTTCGGGCCGCCCGCTTGATTTCCTGATCGCTGGCGTCAGAGGAGACGCCGAGCTCCTTGTAGAAGTCCTTCTCGACCCACTCACGCTGGGCCATACCGCGTCACCTCCTTCCGCTCATGTCTGTTTATCGCAGTCTCATTCCGATTTTGATGATTGACGACGAATCGCGCCGGATTAGTCGCCGCCGCTGACGCGAAGGTGGCGCAGAATCCGTCCGTTTCGGCTATTCCGCGCCACCTTCTCATCATTCGGCCTCGGCTTCGTCACCCGAGGCGGGGGCGGTGTCCCCGGGAACCGTGTCCACCACTCCGACCAGGGCGTGGCGCACGACCTGGTCGCCGACCTTGTACCCGCGTCGCATCACGGTGCCGAGGACGGGGTGAGTGCCCTCACCCTCGTGCTGCACGGCCTCGTGAAGTTCGGGGTCGAACTCGTCGCCTTCGGCGCCGAACCCCGAAAGACCCAGCCCCTCAAGGGTGTTGACCAGCTTGTCGGCCATCGCCTTGAGCGGACCGCTCTCGAGGTCCCCGTGGCTGCGCGCGCGGTCGAGGTCGTCGAGGATGGGCAATAGCTCCGAGATGACCGAGGCCTTGGCCCGGTCGGCCGCCACCTGCTGATCGCGCAACGCCCGCTTGCGGTAGTTCGTGAAATCGGCCTGTACCCGCTGCAGATCGGCGAGCAGTTCGGAGGCCTTGTCGGCCTCCTCCCCCGCCGCCGGCTGCGTGGGCGAGCCCGGCGCCGGCTCACCGGCCGCCGAACCCGAACCTGCTTCTCTCACTTCACCGGTGACCGGATCGATGCGCCGTTTGTCGGTGACGGTCACCGGCTCGTGCGGATCGTTTCCTGTCACTTGTTCTCCTTGTCAGCGTCATCGTCGACGACCTCGGCGTCCACGACGTTGTCGTCCGCCTGACCGGCGTCGGCGCCGCCACCCGCGGCCTGCTCGGCCTGGGTGGCCTCGTAGATGGCCTGGCCCAGCGCCTGCGATTCGACGCCCAGCTTCTCCATCGCGGACTTGATCTCACCGATGTCGGTGCCTTCCAGCGCCTTCTTGGCATCGGCGATCGCGGAGTCGACCTTGGCCAGGGTGTCCTCGGGGACCTTGGAGCCACCCTCGCCGCCGCGCTGCTCAGAGACGAACTTCTCCGTCTGGTAGACCAGCGACTCGGCCTGGTTGCGGACGTCGGCCTCCTCGCGACGCTTGCGGTCCTCCTCGGCGTGCGCCTCGGCGTCCTTGATCATCCGGTCGATCTCGTCCTTGGACAGGCCGGAGCCTTCCTGGATGCGGATCGTGTTCTCCTTGCCGGTGCCTTTGTCCTTCGCGGTCACGTGCACGATGCCGTTGGCATCGATGTCGAAGGTGACCTCGATCTGGGGCACACCGCGCGGAGCCGGCGGGATACCGGTCAGCTCGAAGCTGCCGAGCAGCTTGTTGTGCGCCGCGATCTCACGCTCACCCTGATAGACCTGAATCTGCACCGACGGCTGGTTGTCGTCGGCGGTGGTGAAGGTCTCCGACCGCTTGGTCGGGATCGTGGTGTTGCGCTCAATCAGCTTGGTCATGACGCCACCCTTGGTCTCGATACCGAGGGACAGCGGCGTGACATCAAGCAGCAGAACGTCTTTCACCTCACCCTTGAGCACGCCGGCCTGCAGGGCGGCGCCCACCGCGACGACCTCGTCCGGGTTGACGCCCTTGTTGGGCTCCTTGCCGCCGGTCATTTCCTTGACCAGATCCGACACGGCGGGCATGCGGGTCGAACCGCCGACCAGCACGACGTGGTCGATGTCGGACACCGAGATGCCGGCGTCCTTGACCACCTGCTGGAACGGCTGACGCGTCCGGTCGAGCAGATCCTGGGTGATGCGCTGGAACTCGGCGCGGGTCAGCTGCTCGTCGAGGAACAGCGGGTTCTTGTCCGCGTCGACGGTGATGTAGGGCAGGTTGATCGAGGTGCTCTGGCTCGAGCTCAGCTCGATCTTGGCCTTCTCGGCGGCCTCACGCAGCCGCTGCATCGCCATCTTGTCCTTGGTCAGGTCGATGCCAGAGGTGCCCTTGAACTTGTCGACCAGCCACTCCACAATCCGGTCGTCCCAGTCGTCGCCGCCCAGGTGGTTGTCACCGCTGGTGGCGCGCACCTCGACGACGCCCTCGCCGATCTCCAGCAGCGAGACGTCGAACGTGCCGCCGCCGAGGTCGAAGACCAGGATCGTCTGTTCCTTCTCACCTTTGTCGAGGCCGTACGCGAGCGCCGCCGCGGTCGGCTCGTTGACGATGCGCAGCACGTTGAGCCCGGCGATCTGGCCGGCCTCCTTGGTGGCCTGACGCTGAGCGTCGTTGAAGTAGGCAGGCACGGTGATGACCGCGTCAGTGATGTCCTCACCGAGGTAGCTCTCCGCGTCGCGCTTCAACTTCTGTAGCGTTCGGGCGCTGATCTCCTGCGCCGTGTACTTCTTGTCGTCGATCTCCACCGACCAGTCGGTGCCCATGTGCCGCTTGACCGAACGGATCGTCCGGTCGACGTTGGTCACCGCCTGGTTCTTGGCGGGCTGGCCGACCAGCACCTCCCCGTTGCGCGCGAACGCGACGACGGACGGCGTGGTGCGGGAGCCCTCGGAGTTGGCGACGACGACGGGATCGCCACCCTCCAGTACCGCGACGACGGAGTTGGTGGTCCCGAGGTCGATTCCGACCGCACGAGCCATGTTGGTTCCTCCTGGTTTGTCCTATTTGGGGTCTGAGTGCACCGCACTCAAGCCTGCGCCGACGAACCCTACATTGTCAACCAGACTTGAGTCTGTTTCACTCAAGTATCGATTAGACTGAACGGAGCCGCCACGGCTTTTGTTCCCCGGTTCGATCCGAGGCCCGGTATGTGCGGCCGCGACATATCCGCTGCGGGCTTTCGTCACGCCGGCACAAGCGAACGCGAGGTGCGGTGGCCGACTCTTATCCGGACCGCACTGCCGACCGTGCGCGGAGGAAACGAGTCACCGTGTCGTTGTACATATCGGCCGCCCTGATCTGCCTGTTCACACTCTCGCCGGTACTGATCCGGGCGGCGGTCACCGCAGTCCATGCCCTCGGCGCGGCGCGTAAGCACCTCCCGAACACGGCCGCCTGAGCGATGCCCACACGTCCGAGGCGCCGCGCAGGTACCTGGCTGGCCGCGTATTCGGCACAGCGCCTGCTTCCGCTCGTTCCTGCCCCGCGCAGTTTCCGGTTCACCTCGCGCCACATCGCCGGGCCCGGCCGCATCAACGTGCCCACCCGTCACGGCAGCGTCGGCTGCCTGATCTACCTGCCGCATCCGGCGGCGCCGTTGGCCGATGCCAGCGGTGGTCCGCCCGTTACCCTGCACCTGCACGGTGGCGCGTTCATCGTGCGTAACCCCAGACAGGAGGAGTACCTCGCCGAGTACATCGCGGCCGAGGTCGGCGCCGTGGTGGTACTGCCCGACTACGCCACCGCGCCCCAGGCCCAGTACCCGGTGGCTGAGCAGCAGTGCTATGACATCGCACGGTGGTTGCGCCACGAGGGTTCCCGTTATGGCTGGAACACCTCGAGCATGTCACTCTCGGGTGCGAGCGCAGGCGCCAAGCTTGCGGTGAACGTGTGCCAGCAATCACGGGTAGACGATGAGCTGGATTGGCGGGCAGCACTTCTGGCGTTTCCGGTCACGGACCTCTCGCGCTTCGATCGAACGTCGGCCAAAAAGCGGCCGCGGATCTCTCCGACGATTCAACGCCTGGCCATCGAGGCCTATGTCGTCGGCCCGAGCGTCCGGCGCGAACCACTGGCCTCCCCCGTGTTCGACACCGCCCTCGCCGAAGCCATGCCGCCCAGCCTGATATTGACCGGCGCATTCGATACGCTCGGACCCGAAGGTGACGCGCTGGCCACAGAACTCGCTCGCCAAGGTGTGGCCACCACCCACCGCAGCTTCCCCGGCATCGACCACGGCTTCACGAGGAAGCAAACGGATACTGCTCGCGAAGCCATGGCCCTCATCCGTGCTCATCTCATTCGGTACCTGACGTGAGAGGCGCCGGCGTGCGTTGCCATTGTCGTTGCCCCACAAGGGACAAGGGACCAGTTGGCGGCTTCGCACGAGCGATCCACGACGCCACGGCCATAACCTGGTCGCCATGCCTCGATCGAGCTCCCGACTCAGAACCGCAGACCTCACCGACCGGGTGGCGGTGATCACCGGCGCCGGCAGCGGCATCGGTCGCGAGCTGGCGGGGCTGTGCGCCGAACGCGGCGCCCACCTCGCGCTCTGCGACATCGACGACGCCGGTCTGGCCCACACCGCCGACGCGGCTCGAAGCCGGGGAACACAGGTGCTGACCCGCCGTGTCGATGTGTCCGACGCCAAGGAGATGTCCGCGTTCGCCGACACGACGTTCGACCGCTTCGACGGGGTGGATATGGTGATCAACAACGCGGGCGTAGGACTGGTCGGCGGGTTCTTCGACACCAGCGCCAAGGACTGGCAGTGGCTGGTCGGCGTCAACCTGATGGGGGTCGTGCACGGTTGCGACGCCTTCCTGCCCACCATGATTGAGCGCGGCCGCGGCGGCCACGTCGTCAACCTCTGCTCGGCCGCGGGCCTGTTGGCTAATCCACAGCTGAGCGCCTACAGCGCAACGAAATTCGCCGTCCTCGGATTGTCGGAAGCTCTACGGATGGAGCTCAGGCCACACCGCATCGGTGTCACGGCGGTGTGCCCGGGCATCATCGACACCGCCATCACGCAGAACAGCCCGATCCGAGGCGACGGCGACCTCGACGAGCGCCGCGCCCGGCTCGCGTCGACCTACCGCAAGCGCGGGTACTCACCCGAGCGCGTCGCACACAACACCCTGCGCGCAGTCGACCGAGACCGCGCCGTGGCGCCGATCGCCGCCGAGGCGCACGCCATGTATGCGCTCTCGCGCTGGGCTCCGCCGCTGGCGCGGTGGGTTGCCGCCCGGACCGCCGAGATGACGAAATGACGCAGCTGGCGGGCCGACACGCCCTGGTGACCGGTGCAACGGGTGGAATCGGCCACGCGATCGCACAAGAACTGGCCGCGCGCGGCTGTTCGCTGACGGTCACGGGCCGACGCGAGCTGGAGCTCAAGCGGCTGGTCGGCGAGCTTGGACCGGTCGCTCGGGGGCTCACCGCCGACCTCACCGACCTCGATCAGGTGCGCGACCTGATGGACCGCGCAGGTCCGGTCGACGTGCTCGTCGCCAACGCAGGCGTCGGCATCCCGGAAGACCTGGCGATGCTGAGCGACGCCGAGATCGCCGATGCCATCCGCGTCAACCTTCTCGCTCCGGCGGCTCTCGCACGAGCGGCGGTGGGCCCGATGAAGCGACGCGGGCGCGGCCATATCGTGTTCATCTCCTCGGGAGCGGGGCTCATCGCGACCCCGGGCAACGGCTCGGTCTACACGGCGACGAAGTGGGGCTTGCGGGGCCTCGGCCTGGCCCTGCGGCAGGAACTGCACGGAACGGGCGTCGGGGTTTCGACCGTCTTCCCCGGACCGATCCGGGACGCCGGGATGTTGGCCGACACGGGCGTCACCCTTCCGCGCGGATTCGGCACGAGCACACCGAAGGAAGTCGCGCGAGCGGTAGCCCAGGCGGTGGAGCGGAATAGACCGGAGACGACGGTCGCGCCGGCCGGCGTGCGACTGCTTGTCGGATTCGGCGCTCTCGCACCGGTTTTGATAGGTGAGGTCGCTCGACTGGCCGGCGTCGGGCAGGTGCGCGAGGCGATGCTGCCTAGGTGACCAGCTCAACGAGGGCCAGTGCGGCGCGCAACTCGAGGGTGCGCTTGTCCACCGGACGCCCCAGCAGTTCCTCGGCCTGACGGATCCGATAGGCGACGGTGTTCTCGTGCACGTGTAGCCGTTTGGCGGTCCGTCCGCGGCTGCCGTTCTCCTCGAGGTAGGTCCGCAGCGTCGCGGCCAGCCGGCGGGTCGCCTCATCCGTCGCCCCCAGCTTGCCGAGTTCGCGTCGCACGAACGTCGCCGCCTGGTCGGCGTCGACGGTGGCAAGCGCACGCAGCGAGACCGAGTGGTAACGCGTGACACTGCCCGGGGGGCGCCCGGTTAGCCGGGCGACCCGTTGGGCTTCGAGCGACTCGACGTGACTGCTCCGGAAACCCGCGATGCCGCGCGCTGGTTCCCCGACCGCGATCCGTACCCCTGGCGCCGTGACGGTGCGAAAGCGCAACTCGTCGAGCACTTTCGGCGGGACCTCGCTGTGCGAGCCGATCCACGCCGCGGCCGAAAGGATGCCGAGCGGATGCACCAGTGGCTTCTGGTCACCGATCGCCGCGGCGATGTCGCGGATGGCTGACTCCAGCAGTGCTTGGGTGTTGCGGCCCTCCTCATGCGAGTCCAGCCAAGCAATCGCCGCAACGTGCACTCGGCGGACGTCGTGGCGCAACCGCCTGCTCGCCACCTCGGTGTCGATCGGCGCACCGGCCAGGATGGTGCCGATGGTCTCGGCCTGGCTCGCCGCGGCGCTGCGCAGCCATCGGTCGCGCTCTGCCGTGTAGGCCTCCTCCACCAGACACAGCGCGGCGTCCACATAGGCGAACATCCACTCCGAACTCAATTCCGTTGCCAGGATCAACTCCTCGGCGTCGCGCGCGTGGCTTTCCAGGATTGAGGTGAAGTGTTGGGCGGTCGCAGCGTGTCCGAGCCGGTAGCTGCGCATCAGGGTGGCCAACGGGATGGCGTGTTGCGCACCGTCCAGGGCGTAGGCGAGCGTCGGCGATGCTAGCCGCGCCGCCTCGCCGGGATCGGCACCGGCCAGCAGCACTTCGGCGAAATCTCGGATACTGGCCTCGGTACTCGCCCGGTTCACTTCGAGTGCCTCGGCGCTGGCGAGCAGTTCGGGCAGCCGCTCGCTGGTGAAATCGTTGACTGCAGCGGAGATCTCACTCGCCCGCGCCGCGAGTTCGGTGGCCGACGGACACAGCACCGACGACCACACCCGACGTCGGTCCTCACCCTGCGCGCCCGCCCAGGCCAGCTCCATGCAGAGAACGGTATCGCCGCCGGCCACCGGTGATACGCAAAATCCACAACGGCCGGGCACAACGTTGGCGCGCGCAGACAAGAAAGCCGGGGCCAGCCCGGACGACCATCGTCGTATGCGACAACTGACCAGCCTCGACGCCCAGTTTCTGGCCATGGAAAACGCTCGCGTGCAGGGCCACGTCAGCGTCCTCGGTGTCTACGAGTCGCACACCGCGACCGGCCTGCCACTGGATGCCGACCTCGTCCGTGACGTCATCGGCAGCCGCTTGCATCTCTTGCCCACCTTCCGCTGGCGGCTCGCACAGGTCCCGTTCGCTCTGGACTACCCGTACTGGGTGGACGACGGCACTTTCGACATCGAGTACCACGTCCGTGAACTCGCGCTCCCGTCACCGGGTGACGCGGGCCAGCTCGCCGAGCAGGTGGCTCGAATCATCGGCCGCCAACTCGACCGGGCCCGCCCGCTGTGGGAGGTGTACGTGATCCACGGCCTCGCCGACGGCGGTGTCGCGGTGCTGACGAAGATGCACCACGCCGCGGTCGATGGCGTGTCCGGCGCCGAGGTGATGAGCATCCTGCTCGACGACACGACGGACGACACGACGGGTCGCGCGCGCGGACCCGCGCCGGAGGTCCTCGCCGAGAGCTTCCCCTCGGAGGTGGAAATGCTGGGCCGCGGCCTGGTGGGCCTGCTGCGCCAGCCGTTTCGGGTGCTGCGCGCAGGCCCGACAGCGTTGCCACACCTCGACGATGTGCCGACCATTCGGCACCTGCCCGGCGTGAAGGCCGTTGCGCGCAGCAGCCGGTTGGTCAAGCGCGCGTTGCGGGGCGGGGGGGGCGCCGCGACTCTGCGGGGCTGCGACATCTCCGCGCCGCGCACCCGGTTTCAGGCCCGCGTGTCACCGCACCGCCGCGTCGCCTTCGGCTCGTTGCCACTCGGCGAGGTCAAAGACGTCAAGAACACGTTCGGGTGCACCGTCAACGACGTCGTCCTGGCCATCTGCACCGCAGGTCTGCGGTCCTGGCTCGCTGACCAGTCCGAGCTGCCCGACGAGCCGCTGGCCAGCTTCATCCCGATGTCGGTGCGAACCCCGGAGCAGCGCGGCACCTTCGGCAACCGGGTCTCTGTGATGTTGACCGCCCTGCCCACCGACGAGGCCGATCCGGTTGTGCGGCTATGCCGCATCAACGAGGCGATGAGCGACGCCAAAGAGCGCCACCGTGCGCTGCCCGCATCGCTGCTGCAAGACGCCAACCACTTCATCCCGCCGGCGCTGTTCGCTCAGGCGGCCAGGGCGACGTCGCGGCTGGCCGGCCTGCGCGGGCTGAATCAGCCTGCGAACGTGATGATCTCGAATGTCCCGGGCCCGTCGGCCCCGCTGTACCTCGGTGGCGCCCGCCAACGCGCGCAGTTCCCGGTTTCGGGGGTTCTGGACGGAATCGGCATCAACATCACCGTGATGAGCTACCAGGACTCGCTCGAGTTCGGCATCGTCGTCGACCGCGAACTCGTCGACGACCCGTGGCCGATCCTCGACGCTCTGCGCGCCGGCCTGGACGAGCTGCGTGACGCCGCCCATGCGGCGAATTCAACTGTGCCGCAGAGCAGGGAGGCGACCAAATGACCGCATACACGCTGCGCAGCAACAGCATGGACGATTACCAGCTCACGCTGACCGCCATCGTGGAACGGGCCGAACGGTTCCACGCCGACCAGCCGGTAGTGTCTCGCCGCCCCTCGGGGGCGATCAGCCGGACGACCCTCGGCACCTGCGTGAGTCGGGCGCGGCGACTCGCCGGGGCACTGTCGGCACTTGGCGTTCGCGAGGGCGAACCGGTGGCCACACTGCTCTGGAATCAGAGCGAACACCTCGAACTGTATTTCGCGGTTCCCGCCATGGGTGCGGTCATCCACACACTCAACCCGCGGCTGTTCCCCGACGAACTCGGCTTCATCGTCGGTGACGCCGAGGACAACGTAATAATCGTCGACGAGTCGTTGTTGGAGGTGTTCGAAAGCTTCCGCGACGCGCACTTTTTCACACATGTCATCGTCGTCGCGCACACCGGTGAAGCACCGGCGGGCACGCTGGACTATGAGTCGCTGATAGCCGACGCCGAGCCTGTCGAGTGGCCCCGCCTCGACGAGTCCCGCGCGGCGGCGATGTGCTACACATCCGGCACCACCGGGCGGCCCAAGGGGGTCGTGTATTCCCACCGAGCGCTTACGTTGCATTCGCTCGTCGCCGCGCTGCCCGACCAGCTGGCGGTATCGGCACACGACACAATCCTTCCCGTCGTGCCGATGTTTCATGCCAACGCGTGGGGCTTGCCGTACGCTGCGGCGCTGGCCGGCGCTCGCCTGGTGTTGCCGGGGCCGCGGCTGGATGCCGAGAGCGTGCTCGATCTGTGTGCCGCTGAACGAGTCACGATGACGGCGGGTGTGCCGACGGTGTGGACGGGGATGCTCGCGGCACTCGACGCCGAACCGGACAGGTGGGACCTTTCGGAGCTGGACCGGCTGATCGTCGGGGGCGCGGCCGTGCCGCGGTCGATGTTCGAGGGGTTCGACCGCCACGGCTTGACTGTCGTGCAGGCGTGGGGCATGACCGAGACCGCACCGCTGGGAGCGGTCTGCCGGCTGCCGGGGCACCTCCTCGAGAGCGAGCGTGACGAGCAGTATGGCCATCGCACCCGGCAGGGTGTCGCCACCCCGTTCTTCGAGATCCGGGCGCGCGACGACAACGGAGCCCTGATCGTCTGGGACGACGCCGCCATGGGCGAGTTGGAGGTGCGCGGTCCCTGGGTGGCGTCGAGTTACCACGGCGGGCGGGGCGCCGAGAGCTTCACACCCGACGGCTGGTTCCGCACCGGGGACGTGGTGCGGATCGACCCGCACGGCTGCATCCGGATCTGCGATCGGTCGAAAGACCTCGTCAAGTCCGGCGGCGAGTGGATCTCCTCGGTGGACCTCGAGAACCAGCTCATGTCGCACGCCGCCGTCGCGCAGGCCGCCGTGATCGCGGTGCCCGACGACCGCTGGGGCGAGCGCCCACTGGCCGTCGTGGTGCTCCGCGACGGCGGGCGGGCGTCGGCCGATGAACTGCGCGACCATCTGGCCCAGGAGTTCGCCAAGTGGCAACTGCCCGACCGGTTCGAGTTCATGGAAGCGATCCCCTGCACCGCCACCGGCAAGTTCAAGAAAACCATCCTTCGAAACCTGTTCGCCACAACCTGAAAGGACGCACCATGAGCAGATTCGACATCACCCAGACCAACCGGGCCGTGGAACGCTTGATCGAGACCACGGACAACCCCCGTCATCTCTACCTGCTGCACGCCTACAACCGGCACCGCTACCTGGAGATGGCTGGCCGGTACGAGGAGATCTTCGCCCCGGACATGACGGTCGAGAAACCCGTGTACCACTTCAGTATGCTCGGCAAGACTGTGACCGTCGAGGGCGCGGATGCCGTCAAGACGCTCTACCGGCAATGGCGAGATACGGCGCAGTGCGTTTTCTATGCCGATGACGAGAAGCTGGCGATCAGCGACGACATGATCGTGTCGACGTCGTTCATCTATCAACAGACCCCCGGCGCCATCTTGGCGGCCGAGGGGGTGCCCGCCGATCCTGAGGCCACCTACTTGGTCAAGACCGCCGAGCACATGATCTGGCCCTATGCCGACGGACTACTCGTCGGTGAGGACGTGTGGGAGTACGACGAGACCGCACGGGAGTTCATCGTGCTCGACCCGGCCGACGTGCTCACCATCGATCAATCCGCTGCGCTGCTCGATCCGTTGATCAAGCCGCTGCCGGAACACAATCCGTTCCTGCGGTGACCACGGCCCCCAGTGTCTAGGGTGATGAGTCGGAACCGGGGAAGGACAACCATGCCCGAACGCGCTGACACCGAGATGGTCGCTCCGAAGCTGCCGTGGGGTGAGACACTACCGTTTCCTCCCACCCCGTCGGCGAGTGTCGCCGGGCGCACGCTGAAGGAGTCGACGTACGCCCAGCGAGTGGTCCCGTGGCGCCTGCACGACGACGCACCCAACATCGTGATCGTGCTCATCGACGACGCCGGCCCCGGCCTACCGAGCACCTTCGGCGGCGAAGTGCGCACCGGCACCATGGATCGGGTCTGTTCGGAAGGTGTGTCCTACAACAGGTTCCATACCACTGCGATGTGCTCACCGACCCGCGCGTCGCTGCTGACCGGACGCAACCACCATGAGATCGGCAACGGCCAGATCGCCGAACTGGCCAACGACTGGGACGGTTACGCCGGCAAGATCCCGCGCTCCAGCGCGACGGTGGCCGAGGTGCTCAAGCAGTATGGTTACGCCACAGCCGCGTTCGGCAAATGGCACAACACCCCCGCCGAGGAGACCACTGCCGCCGGGCCGTTCGAGAACTGGCCAACGGGTCTGGGTTTCGAGTACTTCTACGGGTTCCTCGCGGGAGAGGCCTCGCAGTACGAGCCGCATCTGGTCCGCAATACCACCGTCGTCGCCCCACCGCGGACCCCTGAAGAGGGGTATCACCTGTCGGAGGACCTAGCCGACGACGCGATCTCCTGGTTGCGTCGGCACAAGGCGTTCAGGGCTGAAAGACCGTTCTTCATGTACTGGGCCAGCGGCTGCCTGCACGGCCCGCACCACATCATGAAGGAGTGGGCCGACAAGTACGCGGGTCGGTTCGACGACGGTTGGGATTCCTACCGGCAGCGGGTGTTCGACCGGGCCAAGGAGAAGGGCTGGCTGCCTCCTGACTGCAAGCTCACCGAGCGCGACGACTCGCTGGCCTCCTGGGACAGCATCCCCGAGGACGAGAAGCCGTTCCAACGCCGCCTCATGGAGGTCGCGGCCGGTTACGCCGAGCACGTCGACGTCCAGGTCGGCCGTATCGCCGACGAACTGGACGCGCTGGGGTACGGCGACAACACGCTGTTCCTCTACATCTGGGGCGACAACGGTTCGTCGGGTGAAGGGCAGAACGGAACGATCGCCGAACTGTTGGCACAGAACGGGATTCCGACAACAGTGCGCCAGCACATCGATGCGCTCGACCAGCTGGGCGGTCTGGACGTGCTGGGTTCGCCGCTGGTCGACAATCAGTACCACGCCGCGTGGGCGTGGGCCGGCAGCACGCCGTACAAGGGGATGAAACTGCTCGCCTCTCATCTCGGTGGAACCCGCAATCCGATGGCGGTCAAGTGGCCAGCCAAGATCGCCGCGGATTCCACACCACGTGATGTGTTCCTGCACTGCAACGACATCGTTCCCACCATCTACGACATCGTCGGCATCACTGCGCCGCGAGTGGTCAACGGTGAACCTCAGATCCCGCTGGCCGGTGCCAGTTTCGCCGCCACCCTGACCGATCGTGACGCCGCTGGCGGCAAGAAGACCCAGTACTTCGAGATCATGGGCAGCCGCGCCATTTATCACGAGGGGTGGCTGGCGTGTGCCCGCGGGCCGCGGCTCCCGTGGGTGCCAGGACAGCCCGAGGGCATTGCCACCTGGACACCCGATGCTGACGCCTGGGAGCTCTATCACCTCGACGAGGACTGGTCGCAGGCCGAAGATCTGGCGCAACAACAGCCCGAGAAGCTGACCCAGATGCGCGAGATGTTTGCCATCGAGGCTGCGCGCAATTCGGTGCTCCCAATCGGCGGCGGATTGTGGGTGCCCGTCTATCACCCCGAGTTGCGGATCGCTCCGCCCTACCGGGAATGGGTGTTCTCCGGAGACATGGTGCGCATGCCGGAGTTCTGCGCCCCCGCACTGGGCAACACGAACAATGTCCTCACCATCGACGCCGACCTGCCCCCCGACGCCAACGGCGTGCTGTATGCACTCGGGGCGGCGGCCGGAGGGCTGACCTGCTACCTCGACGACGGGTACCTCTGCTACGAGTACAACCTGTTCATCCTGCAGCGCACGAAGATTCGATCGCGCGCGAAGATGCCGCCGGGGCACACGACGATCTCGGTGCAGACCCGCTACGCCGAACAGCGACCCGCCGGACCACTGGACATCACTCTGTTTGTCGGAGGTGAAACCGTTGCGACAGGACAGGTTCCAGTGAGCGCTCCACTGTTGTTTACCGCCAACGACTGCCTCGACATCGGTACCTGCCTCGGTTCACCGGTTTCGCTGGATTACCGCGAACGCGCCCCGTTCCCGTTCGAGGGGCGTATCGACCGCGTCCATGTCATCTACACCTGAGATTCGACGGATCGGTCGCACGGCGGTCTGTGTACCGGAGGTCAGCTATCACCTGCCCCCATGGACTCGGGTGCGGCGATGTGGCCGCTGAACTCGGCCCGCTCAGCTGATGAGCTGTATCGGCGCACCCAGCTTCGGTGGGTCTCGGCCTCACCTACCGCCTTGGCCAGCAGACCCCTGCGGGCTTCGGGTCAAGTCTCGCTCCGGGAACTTCGCACATCAAGGCCACGCTCATGCCCCGCTTCCGATGGCTGTTCCAGGAGCGACATCGCCCGCTGCACGGCGTAGCCTCGCGGAGGATGTGCCAATACTGCGGTTGCCGCGACATACCCTTGATTCGCGACTACATCGCCGAGCATGCTTACGTGCTCAACCTGGGCGGCGAGGCCGTCCGGCGCATCGACCGCGGCGACCTCGACACCGCGCGACGCCTGCTGGCCGAAATGGCCGAGGAACTCGAGTCCCACTGGCGCGGCGAGGAGGAGGGCCTGTTCAAGGTGCTCTCGCGCGATGAGCTGTTCACCGAACACATCGAGCCCCTTATTCGCGAGCACCGGGATCTCGCCGAACTCCTCGCCAACGTCGACTTGACCCGAACGGCCGATCAGCGGGCCATGCGCGTCGCCGTCGAGGACCTCTGGGAGCACACCCGCAAGGAAGAGGACGGAATCTTCCCCGCCTCGCTCACGGAACTGGACGGCGAGGACTGGGACGCCGCGATCGCTGCATGGCACGAGGCCCACCCCGGCCGCGAGATGGTCAAGTGGGGTGTGTAATGAGCGGCCGTCCCTAAGGTGGAGAGATGACCGCCGCACAACGGGAACGCGCCGCACTCGTCGAGACCATGCGCGAGGTCGGGCCCGACGCCCCCACCTTGTGCGGGGACTGGACGACGCGCGATCTCGCCGCGCACCTGGTGGTACGCGAGCGCAGGCTCGACGCCACGCCGGGCATCATGGTCCCCGCGCTCGCCGGCTACACCGACAGGGTCCAGCGGCAGACGGCCCAGGGGTCCGAGTGGGAGGAACTACTCGACAAGGTTGCCTCGGGCCCGCCGCTGTACTCTCCGTTCAAGCTGCTCGACCCGGTCGCCAACATGGGCGAGATGTACATCCACCACGAGGACGTCCGTCGCGCGCGATCCGGTTGGGAGCCAAGGCCTCTGGACGACGGCACGGTCAGCGCCCTGACGCGTTCGCTGCCGCTGATGGCGAAGATGACGCTGGCAAAGGCGCCCGCGCGGATGACGCTGAAGACGCCGCAGGGCAAGGTGCTGGCGGTCGTCGGAAAAGGCCAACCGCTGACCATCGTCGGCGAAGCGCAGGAATTGCTGTTGTTCATCTCCGGTCGCGACGAAGTGCGCCTCGACTTCGACGGCGACCCGGCGACCGTCGAGTCGGTGCGCGGAAACCGGCGGGGGTTGTAACCCGCCGATCGTGCCTAAGCTGGCGTGTGTGAGCTCATCGCCTGACTTCCGCGTCTTCGTCGAACCGCAGCAGGGCGCCACCTACGCCGACCAGCTCGCCGTCGCGCGAGCCGCCGAAGATCTGGGCTTCTCCGCGTTCTTCCGATCCGACCATTACCTGGCCATGAGCGGTGAGGGCCTGCCGGGCCCGACCGACTCCTGGGTCACGCTGGCAGGTATCGCGCGCGAGACCTCCACGATCCGGCTGGGAACGATGGTGACCTCCGCGACCTTCCGATATCCGGGCCCTCTTGCGATATCGGTCGCCCAGGTCGACGAGATGAGCGGGGGCCGAGTCGAATTCGGCCTCGGCGCGGGCTGGTTCGAGGCCGAACACCAGGCGTACGCGATCCCGTTCCCGTCGCTTGGCGAACGATTCGACCGGCTCAGCGAACAGCTGCAGATCATCACCGGTCTGTGGACGACGCCGCAGGGTGAGACGTTCGACTACTCCGGCCGGCACTACACTGTCGTCGACTCTCCCGGCCTGCCCAAGCCCGCGCAGTCGCCGCACCCGCCTGTGATCATCGGCGGTCAGGGCGCCAAGCGGACGCCGGCGCTAGCGGCGAAATACGCCACCGAGTTCAATGTCCCGTTCGTAGGACTGGACACGGTCAAGACCCAGTTCGAGCGCGTCGCCGCGGCCGTGTCCGATGCTGGGCGTTCCGCCGATTCGATGACGTACTCCGCGGCGTTCGTGCTGTGCGCCGGCCGCGACGACGGCGAGATCGCCCGCAGGGCGGCCGCGATCGGCCGCGAGGTCGACGAATTGCGGAGCAACTCCCCGACGGTCGGCACGGCCACCGAGATCGCCGGCAAGCTGGGACCTTTCCTCCAGGCCGGCGTGCAACGCATATACCTGCAGGTTCTCGATATGTCAGACCTCGCCCACCTGGAGTTCGTCGCCCGCGAAGTGCTTCCGCAGTTTCGCTGAGCGGGCGCACACGGGCCCGCGGCCCTACGATCAGTGGCCGTGCCCGGCGGCAACAGCAACGACCACGACCGCGGTGGGGACCCGCCGCAGCAGCCCTGGTACAACCGCACGCCGGAAGTCGTCGGCGCAAGCCTGCTCGGCCTGGTCGCGATCGGGCTCCTGGTGTTGGCGGTCTCCTTCGTTGCCGACCGGTCCAGCGAGCCGGCCCAGGCGCCGCTGAACTACGTGGAGCCGACGTTCACCCCGACCGAGACCCAGACGGCCACCACCGCGACCACCGGAACGGTCGCCACCACCAGCCCTCCCGAGACGACGGAGATCAACGACCCGCCGCCCTCGGAAACGACGACTTCCGGCAGCGAGACGACCTCGAGCAGTGAGACGACGACCAGCAGCGAACGACCGCCCACGAGCGAGGCTGACGTGGACCGGACCACGACCCGCACGACGCGCCGACCCCGGACGAATGTGACGCGCACGCTCTATCCGTACCCCTGAGCGCCTACTATCGGTGGCCGTGGCGCGATACGGACCTCCCGACCCGAACCATCCGGACAACGAACCGACGGCGTACATCAATTACGGCGACGGCGGCCCCGGCGTGCCGCCCGAGGAGCCGGTTCCCTGGTACCGCAAGCCCGCTGCGCTGGTCGCATTCGGCGCGATCGGCGCCCTGCTCGTCGCCCTGATCGTGTGGGGCCTGGCCAGCCTGATCAGCGGTAATGACTCCACTACCGAACCCACGTCGCTGACGCCGCTGACGACGACGGCGCGGACCACCGCCACCACGACGGTGTCTCCCCAGACCGTGACCGAGACCATCACCGCGCCACCGGTGGCGCCCACCACCACGGAGCCGACCACCACAACGACCACCACGACGACCACTCCGCCGCCGACGACGAGCATCAGCACCGAAACCAGCACCGAAACGGTGACCGAGACGGTGACGGCGACGCCGGCTCCATAGTCGGTGCCGCGCAAGGGCCGGGCCAAGCTGCCGCTGCGCCGACTTCTCGGTTATCCGCCGCTTCGCCGAGAGATTTGCGATGATCACTTCGGAAATTGACGGCGCAGGAGATATCGGGGGATGGCCAGTCCGTCCAGTGAGATCGCCGATCGGTGTGGGTCGTGTGGCCATGACCTCCGCGCCGGAGCGCGCTTCTGCGACGCCTGCGGAGACCGGGTTACCCAGCAGCAGCCCGTGGGTGAACGCAAGCAAGTAACGGTGCTGTTTGCCGACGTGGTCGCCTCGATGGAACTCGCGGCGCGGCTCGATGCCGAGCGCCTGCAAGAGATCATGCATGAGCTGTTCAACCGCGCTGGGGCGGTGGTGCAGCGCTACCAGGGAACCGTCGACAAGTTCACCGGCGACGGCTTGATGGCATTGTTCGGCGCTCCAAGGGCTCTCGAAGATCACGCACTGCGGGCCTGCACCGCAGCGCTTGAGATCCAGTCGGCAGCCCGAGAGCTCGCGACGGAAGTGCGAAATCGGGACGCCGTCGCACTGCGTCTGCGTGTCGGCCTGAATTCCGGTGATGTCATCGCTGGTGAAGTCGGTTCGGGCCCAGGCAGTTACACGGCAATCGGTCATCCCGTCGGAATGGCTCAACGAATGGAGGCGGCCGCTGCGCCGGACACCGTGCTGTGTTCTTTGTCGACGGCCCAGCTCGTCGAAGACGCAGTGCGGCTCGGCCCGCGCCATGCGATCGCGGTTAAAGGCAGTGACAAACCGGTGACTGCACGAGAGATCCTCACCGTTGAAACCGACCAGACTGTACTGGGCCGCAACGAAGGACCGATGCTCGGCCGCCACGCCGAGCTGGATCGACTACAAAACCTCTTCGCCGCGCGACGGGGATCGCTGGTCGGAATCGTCGGCGGCGCCGGCGTCGGGAAAAGCCGGCTCATCCGGGAGTTCGGCGCGGTCGCGGCCAACGAAGGCGCCCGAGTGGTAGTCGCCCGCTGCGAAGCACACACCACACAGCTCGCGTTCCGTGCAGTGACGCGGTTGCTGCGCGCCATGTTCGACGTCGAGGCACAGAGTGATGCCGACGCTCGCGAGCACATCCTGGCGACGTGCGCGGGACTCGATCCTGACTCGTTGGACGCACAAATACTTTTCGACGCGGCGGGGATCTCGGACCCGAAAGCAACTGCTCTGCACATCGGTGTCGACGGACGGCGGCGAAGACTGGCCGAAGTGATGGGCTCTGCCGTGCAGGCGCATTCGGGCAGATTCTTGTTCGTTCTTGACGACGCGCATTGGATCGACGAGCCCAGCGACGCTATCCTCGCCGATTTCGCTGGCAGACTCGCGGGAACGACGTCGATGTTAGTGACAACCTACCGTCCCGAGTTCCATGGTGCATTACACCGCCATTCTCAGCACAAGCTGACAATGGAGCCGCTTACGAATTCGAAATCTTTGGAGCTGCTAGGCCAGCTTCTGGGCACTGACCCATCGCTTGCCGGTGTCGCGAAGCGGATCGCCGACGCGGCGGCCGGTTACCCGTTCTTCATGGAGGAAATCGTTCGTGACCTCGCCGGCCGCGGGGCACTGACCGGAAACCGGGGAAGCTATCGCCTGATCGCGGATATCGGCAAAATATCCGTTCCAGCAACGGTCCAGGCCGTGCTCGCGGCTCGAATCGACCGCTTGTCCGCCGACGCCAAGGCGATTCTGAATTCGGCGGCCGTGATCGGTGGCCGGTTCGACATCGACACCCTCCGGATACTGCGCGCAGAGGCGGTAACAGCGGGCTTGGCTGAGCTGGTGGCTGCCGAAATGATCGACCAGACGGAATTTGTTCCGCAGCAACGCTATTGCTTCCATCATCCGCTGGTGCGCGCGGTCGCCTACGACTCGCAGCTGAGCGCAACCCGCCGCCGAGCGCATCGTCGACTTGCGGCCGCCATCGAAGCACGCGACCCAAGTGCCGCCGACGAGAATGCGGCACTGATCGCGACCCATCTCGAAGCGGCGGGCGAGCTCTCGAGTGCGTATCGGTGGCACATGCGGGCGTCGGAATGGCTCCGACCGCGGGATCTGGCAGCGGCACGGACGGGATGGGAGAACGCACGTCGCATCGCAGATCGACTGCCCGACAACGACAGTGACGTCATAGCAATGCGCGTCGCGCCCCGGACGATGCTGATGTCGACACTACTGTACGTCGGCGATGCCTCCGATACCGATGAGCGGTACGAAGACTTTCGTGATCTGGCGATGGCGGCGGGCGACCTGAAGTCGCTCGCTCTCGGCACGGCCGGACGGATGTTCTCCCTGACGGTCAACGACTTCCGCGTCTCTGATGCAGCGGCGATGCTGCCACACCTGGATGCGTTAGCATCCAGTATCGAGCTCGATGCTGCGACGCGTGGAATCATATTGAACGCAATAGCCTTTACCCAATTCGCGAGTTGCGAGTTCGAAGCTGCTCTGCAGACAGTCACCGAAATTGTCAACCTCCTACCAGAGGCGCCGGCCGTTGAAGTCGCCCCCGCCGTAGCACTTCGAGGGGTGATCGAAGCGTGTCTAGGCGAGTCCGAGACGGGCCGCCGGCACCTCGAAGAAGGGTATCGGCAAGCGCGCTCGCTACCTCCCATCAACTATGCGTCGGTGCAGGTTTATTGGGCGGTCATGGTGACGCTCGGCCTCTGCGAAGCAGGCCATTTGGTCGATAACACATATGATGCGCTCAGTCGCGCGACGGCGTTCGGGGATGCCTGCGGCATCGTCATCGCGCGATGGACGTACGGCACGGTATTGCTGCGCGCGGGCGAGGAGCACCGCGGGAAGGCAATAGATGCGCTCCGCAAAGCGCGGGCGGGCATCAACAAGTACCGGGTTGGGGTAGTCGGATTGACCACGATCGGCAGAGATCTCGCCATGGATGCCGCGGGCCAGGGGAAACTGGACCAAGCGATCAGTGAGCTTCGAGTTGTCCGGGCGCAGAGCAAAGGGTGTGCACCGGTTTTCGGTGTAGTCGCGCAAGAAGCTCTAGTCGAGCTCCTGGTCGAGCGAGGAACAGCAGATGATCTCGCGGAGGCACATCGAATCGTCGCTCAGTGGCACGACGAACGCCCCGGCGCGCCTGCTCTCGATATGTGGTGGATGAAGTCGCGCGCCCTACTGGCGAAGGTCGAAGGCCGCTCGGCTGACTACTTGGATCTCGCGGGCCGGTACCTCGAGTTGTGCGAAACGTTAGACGCGCGAGGCAGACTGGCAGAAGCACACCGGTTCGCAAGCAAATCGACTGCGCAGGCTGAGACGGTGTGAGAGATGGCCACAGTCTTGGCATACACATCCCCCGCGTTGGGGCACATGATGCCGATCAGCGCACTCTGCATCGAGTTGTCGCGCCGCGGCCACACCATCCATCTCCGCACGCTGTCCAGCGTGGTCCACATGGCCACACGTCTGGGTTTCGACTCCGCCCCGATCGACCCCCGCATCGAAAGCATCCCGCTCGGCGACGGCGACATGACCGATCCTCGCCGAGCCCTGCAGGTCGGTGTCGCGGCCTTCGGTCGACGCGCCGCGCACGAAGTCACCGACCTCGCCGCCGCGATCGATGGCGTCAAGCCCGATGCTCTACTGATCGATGTGAATTGCTGGGGGGCGCGCTCGGCGGCCGAGGCCGGTGAGATCCCATGGGCGTGCTTTTCGCCGTACACACCGCCTATGCGGTCCCGCGGAGTGCCGCCCTTCGGGTTAGGCCTCAAACCGATGCAGGGAATCTTCGGCCGGGCCCGTGATTCGGTGATAGAAGCAGTGGTCACTAAATCCATCGAAAAGGTGATGTTGCCGTCGATCAACAGCATCCGTACCGATGTAGGCCTACCACCGGTGACGACGACCGATGAGTACCTGCGTCAGGCACCGCTGATGTTTGTCGCCTCTGGCAAGCCGTTCCAGTATGAGCAGACCGATTGGGGTGATGCGGTCCACATGATCGGGCCCTGCGCACTCGACCCTGCCTCGGACGCCAGTGCCGACTGGAGGGAGTCTATCGACCAGCCGCTAATCCTCGTCGCGACGTCGTCGGAAGCGCAAGCCGACACCGACCTCGTTGCGACAGCTCTTGTGGCGTTAGCCGATGAGCCGGTGCATGTGGTGGCTACCGTCCCGACTGGACCGCCGAAGAACATGAGCATTCCGCCGAACGCGACGGTGTGCGGAATGGTCCCTCACAAAGCAGTCCTGGACCGAGCCGTGTGCGCGATCACGCACGGCGGAATGGGTGTGACACAGAAGGCACTGCAGCACGGCGTACCGGTGTGCGCAGTGCCCTTCGGACGCGACCAGTTCGAGGTTGCAAGGCGCGTCGAAGTGGCGAGATGCGGCACGCGACTGCCCGCGAAAAAGTTGTCAGCGGCACGGCTGCGTCTCAAAGTTCGCGAAGCCATGACGATGACCGCGGGTGCCAAGCGGGTCGCAGCGGGATTTGCGGCGACGGGGGGAACATCGTTCGGCGCCGACCTGTTCGAGCAACGAATACTCGACCGCTCCGGTCGTTGACGCTCTCACCGCCCGCGTGCGGCGTAACCGGCCACCAACGCCTCTGCGCTGCGGACCGCCGCCCGGCACGCCCTGGTGGTGAACGGGTCGTTCAACGGATGTTCCGCGCGCCTGCGCCAGCGCTGTGCGGCCGCGAACGCCGCGCGCGGCCCGTCGTACGGGTTGTCCGGCTGCAGTCCGAGCCTGCTGGCCGCGTCGGTACCCGAACCGCCGATCATCCGGCGCAGCGAGGCCATCTCGTCGTCGTTCAAGGTCGTTGGCCGCGAACGTAACTGGCTCAGTAATCGGAGCTCTTCGAACGCGTGCGTGTCCGCGAGCAGCGGGTCGATATCGGCCAGTATGTAGGGCGTCGCGTAGATCGGGTTGGCCTGCACGAACTGCCGTAGCGACAGCAACGCGGTGTGCGCCTTGAGCAGATCCGACCGCTGCCCGAACTGCTGATCGATGACCTCTCGCAACGCCACCAGTCCGCTGCGCTCCAACAATTCGTCGGCCAGCGCCACCGAATCGCTGACACCGGCGCGCAGCACCGCAATCGAAATGCGGATCCCGAACATGCCGAACCGGTCCAGCAGTGCCGCCCGCGTCGCCGCATCCACCGGCAACTGGCTGTCGTCGCGCACGAAGCGGTCGACCGACAGCATCGCCTTGGTCAGCTCGGCGGCGTCCACCCCGGCCAACTTCTCCAGCGCGACGAACTCGCTCTGCCGCAGCGTCCGTGCCGTCAACGCCAGCAGGCCGGACACCGGAACCACCGCCTGACACGTCCCGGTCCGCTCCATCTCGGCGGTGAACCGCGTCGCGACATCCTTGGCCGACAGCATCGCATCGATGCGGCCTGCCCCGATCTCGTCGGCGCGAGAGGCCACGCCGATCACGCCCAAGGCGCCCGCCGAACCGCCGACCAGCTCGCCGATCTGCTTGAGCAGCGCGATATCGGCGGCGTTCAGCGTCCGCAACAGAAAGACCACCGCATCGACCCTTGGCACCCCGTCCCCGGGTACGAGCAGGCGCAGAGTGCGCTCCGAGACGTCGCGGGACAACGACGACGTACCCGGAGTGTCGATGATCGTGGTGTCGATCAGCTCGGCGGCCGGCCACTCCACATCGAGGTCGACGATGTCCTCGGGGTCGAGCGTGGCGAAGTCGAACGTCAGCCCGCCCTCGTTGGGATCGCGCCCGATCGGCACGTTGGATCGCCTGCCGCCGCGATGATTCGCGGTCACCTTCGGTGTGGGACCGTGCCGGAACCACGTCACGATCCGGGTGGCCTCGGTGGCGTCGGTCGGCGCAATATCCTCGCCCACAAGCGCATTCACCAACGTAGACTTGCCCGCCTTGAGCGTGCCGGCCAGCGCGATCCGGATCGGCTGGTTGAGCCGACCGCCGATGCGTTCGAGCTCGTTGTGCACATCGGGGCGATGAGCATATGCAGGATCGGCCTGGTACGCCTGGATGGTTCCACCCAGGATCGCGCGTACCTGGTCGCTCGTGCTCATCTCGCGCTGCCCACCAATGCTCCTGGCTGCCCTCCGGCGTTCGGCGATAGCCAAGAGTCCAGCTTATGCACCGCCGCGGCTACGTGGTCCCGACGGGTTCAGGCACGGATTCGGGTGGCATCAGTTTGGTGGCGTGCTCGGTGACCTGATTGAGGATGTTCAGCTGGCGCTCGAGTTCCTTGATCCGGCCGCTGCGTTCGGCCTCCTGCACCTGCGCGGCGGCGATGGTCGCCTGCAGCGACTCGTTGAGTGATCGAGAGGTCTGGTTGGCGATGCCGCGGTAGTGGTCGCGCAGCTGCCGCTGGATCGCCTTGAGCCGGTCGCGCGATTCCTTGCCGACCGCGAACTGCGTGTCGTCAAGGAAGCGGCGGGTGTTGGTCTTGGCTTCGTTGCGGACCCGCAGCATCCGGTTCTCCATGTTCTCGCGGTACGCCGTGCGCCCCATCAGCAGACCCGCCCCCAGCGAGATCGGGTTGAACATGCCCAGACCCGCGAACGACGTCATCATGCCGAACATCAAAACGCCGCCGTACGAGCCCTGCATCCCCATGGTCAGCTTGCGCCCCGCACGGACCGGCCTGGCCTCCAGCTTGCCCACAGACTTCATCTCCCCGAGGCTGGCGCCCATCCGGCTGGGGTCGAGCTGGGGCATGCTGACCGCGTCGAGACCCGCCTCGACGAACGTGCGCGCGACGTCTGCGGCCAGCGCCTCGGCTCGTTGGTACGCCCAGACGAAGTTGTCGCCCACGGCCGTGGCGACCGCGTTCTCGAGTTCGGCTCCGATTTCGGCCCAGTGATGCGTCGGGTCGCAGGTGTCGATGACCTTCTCGATGTGTTGGCCGATGATACGGAACCGCCCGCGCAGGTCATGGTCGACATCTGCGGTCAGATCGGCGATCCCGTCGTTGAGTACCTGCTGCCACAATGCTGTCTGCTGCAACGCATCCTGGGCCTCCTGCTTGCGCCGTTCGAGGTCCTCCTTGAGCCGATCCCGCGTGTCGGGGTCGTTGAGTGCGGACAGCTCGGCCTTGACCTTGAGCGTCAAATGTTCGGCAGCCGAATAGATCTCGTTGACCACATGGTCGCGGATCCGGCCGTTCTGCAGCGCCAGCACCTGCTCACTCAGGAACTTCACGATGGCCGGGAAGTTCGACTCTTCGTTGAGTTCCTTGTCGTTGAGCGCGATCGCGTGGCTGCGCAGCAGCGAGGAGGCCGGGATCATCGGGACGGTGACACCCGCGCGTTGCAGGTGCGCCTTGTTGGCCTCGACGATCTGGCGCCAGTGCGGGTAGAGATCGGTCTTGGTCGCGACTATCGTTGCGACAGGGCAGATCTCGAAGGCCTGCCGCATGAACGTCATCTCAGGTTCGGTGAACTCCTGGCTGGTGTCACTGCACATCAGCAAGGCATCGGCGTCGGGCAGCAGGCCCAGCGTCGCCGACAGATGGGGTTGACCGTGCCCGCCGACGCCTGGGGTGTCGACGAACGCGAGTCCATTCTTGAGCAGCGGGCTGGCCGCGGTCACCTCGACCCGGATCACCTCACGCCCGTGGGCTTGCGGCGCCCGGCGCAGATCGTTTTTGATGTCGGCCATCGAGATCTCGACGGCCTCGGGTTCCTCACCTTCGCCGCGCGCCACGATCAGCTTGGCGGCGGCGGTCTCGCCGTAGGTCACCACGGTCGGCAGCACCGTGCTCTCGTCGTCACCGACCCGCGAGACAGGAACGTTCAGAAGCGAGTTCAACAGCTGGCTCTTGCCTTGTTTGAGCTGTCCGGCGATCACCACCCGGATCTGCGGGTCTGTGATGCGGTCCTTGGCCTTGGCCAATCGCTCGACCAGATCGGCACGATCGTTGGCGTCGGCGATCCTGCTGGTGTGGTCGATCAGCTCGACGATGACCCTTGTTTGTTTGGCCGGCTCGCCGGGTGAAGTCTGTTTGGCCGGCTCGCCGGCCTTCGTTTGTCTGGCCGGTCGTGGGTCGTTGCCTTGGGTCATGAAGTCCTCGCGTCCGGGTGGGCCGGTGAGTCAACGGTAGACGTGCCGACTGGCGGGGATCGTGGATTGATCCCCGCCAGTGGCGTTGTGCGGTTGGGCTCAGAACAGGCCGGTGTCGACGGTGGTGTCCACATCGACATCGGTGTTGACCTGACCGGAGTTGTCAGTCGAGTTGTCCTGTCCGGAGTTGTCGACCGAGTTGTCGACCGAGTTGTC
>NZ_LZSW01000056.1:0-741 GCF_001665615.1 Mycobacterium sp. 852014-52144_SCH5372336 | reverse complement strand
ATCTCGTCGTCCGGTGACAGCGTCACCACCTACGGCGAGCCGTGGAACATGAACTGACAGACGCTCTCCCGAGCAACAGAACAGCCCCCGGAACACTCCGGGGGCTGTCTTGTTTCTGGCTGCTGGCGGAACAGGACGTTGCTATTAGGTAAACAGCGAAAGCACTTTGCTGGTGATCTTGATCACTGCGCGTTACAGCACAGAAACTGTGATCGTGGCTCGCATCGGGGTCAGGTGTGCCGCAGCACACGTCGCGATGGTCGGCGCAGCCGAAACAGCGAGCTTGAAGTCCCACGTTACCCGCGGGGTGGGTGCGGAACGCGCTCGAGGCAAGCCTTATTCGCGGCATGAACCAAATTGGGCCGCGCTGGACGGTGCCGGTAACCCGCGCGCTCGCGTTGCCGGTTTCCGTCAGCGCCGTTATGTTCCTCGTGTCAACGGATGAGCAAAGCGTAAGAGCAGCATATGAGGTCTCTCATTTGCTCAAACGCCACTCATGCGTCGTGCGGCGCTAGCGCCAGCTACGGCTGACACCAGTTGCGGGTCCACAGGGGGTCCGCATCGACTAGCTAGGGAGAACATGAAGGTATTCAGTCGGGTGCTGATGGCGCTGGTTTTGGCGATTGCCGGAGCCCTCGCGTCGTTGTTCGTGAGTTCGGGCACTTCTCACGCGGGGTTGGACAATGAGTTGAGCCTGGTTGACGGCAAGGATCGGACGCTGACGATTCAGCAGTGGGACAC